>CALYOL010000067.1 GCA_945231345.1 uncultured Porphyromonadaceae bacterium | reverse complement strand
CTCAGTTATTATCCTTTCGTTCAGCTCCTTGTGATGTTTGCGTTCATCGCGATTGTGTATTATGCCGTTTCCTCCACTAAACGCGCCGAGCAAAACAAGGTGTGGGTAGGACTCTCCAAAGAGACAGCTCACCAGCTGGGCACTCCCATTTCCTCACTAATGGGCTGGATAGAAGTGCTGCGCACCACTGATATCGAGCCGGAGTACGTTGATGAAATGAACAAGGATGTGAGCCGACTGAGCATGATTGCGTCACGCTTCTCTAAAATCGGTTCAAAACCCACACTTGAGCCATGTGATGCAAACGTAGTGGTGGCACATGCCGCTGAATATATGGCTACACGCATCTCATCGCGTATTCGCCTCACAACAGACCTGTGCGACGACGTCCTTGCAATTAACGCTTCAGAGCCGTTGTTCCAATGGGTGATGGAAAACCTGATTAAAAATGCCGTTGATGCAATGGAAGGCAGCGGCAGCATAACCGTAACCACAGGCATTTCCGGCAAAAACGCATTTATCCATGTGGAAGATACCGGAAAGGGTATTCCTCGCAAAAACTTCAAAAACGTATTTAACCCGGGCTTCACATCCAAGGAACGTGGCTGGGGACGTGGTCTGCCACGCGCAAAAAGAATTATTGAACAATACCACGTCGGCAAAATTGTCGTGCTAAACTCTGAGATTGGAGTGGGCACCACTTTTGCTATCGAAATACCGCTCGCAAAATGAAAAAATCTGAAATCATCTCCGCAATAAAATCACGACTCGGAATTAGTGAGCTAAACCCGATGCAGCTCGCCGTCACATCTGCCACTGAAAGCAACATCCTGCTCCTCTCCCCCACAGGCAGCGGCAAGACAATAGCTTTCGCCATTGCTATGCTGAAAGCCATCGGCGACCCAAACGGCACTGTGCAAGCGGTGGTGATAGCACCTTCGCGCGAACTCGTAATACAGATTTACGACGTAATACGCCCTCTCGCAGCCGGATACAAGACTGTGGCTCTATATGGAGGACACAGAATGAGCGATGAGAAAAGCTCTATTGATGGAGCTGTGCCGGATATCGTTATCGCCACTCCGGGACGTCTCCTCGACCACCTTAACCGCGGTTATATCAGCCTGAAAGGTGTTTATTCTCTCACTTTCGACGAATACGACAAATCGCTCGAACTGGGATTTCAAGATGAAATCAAGAAGATTTCACGACAGCTGCCTCGAAAAATCAGCTCCACCGTCCTTACGTCTGCCACAATACTGCAAGAGATGCCGGACTTCCTGAATATCAAGAATATTGCCACAATAGACTTCACCGACCGCACAGCGCAGCCAAAGCTACGCATGCAGTTTGTGGAAGTTCCATCACCTGAGCGCGACAAACTTTCTATCCTCGCTGACCTTCTCGCCACATTTGCCGCCGACGAAAAAGTGATAGTTTTCCTTAATCACCGCGAGAGCGTGGAGCGCACGTTCACTGAAATGAAGCGCAGGAAATTCCCGGTGGGAATGTATCACGGCGGTCTCGAGCAAAAAGACCGCGAGCTTGCCGTGGACCTGCTGAACAATGGCACAACACCCATCCTCATCTCCACAGACCTCGCCTCACGCGGACTGGATATAGCACAAGTAGAGGCTGTCATTCACTATCACATCCCCGTCAAAGAAGAAGTTTACACCCACCGAAACGGTCGCACAGCCCGCATTGATGCCACCGGCACCGTTTTTGTCATCACCTCAGAAGGCGAAAACATACCGGAATACATGGCGTTTGACCGACAATTCACACCAAAGCCATTTGAAGGAACTCCGCTGCAATCCTCATTTTCAACTCTCTATTTCTCTTCCGGGAAAAAAGAAAAAATCTCCCGCGGCGACATTGCCGGATTCCTCATTCAGAAAGGAAACCTTCAGCCTGCCGAAATAGGCAAAATAGTTGTAAAAGACCACTCCGCTATCGCCGCAATCCCACGCTCACTCGCAAAATCAGTCCTCTCAGCCATTACAGGACAAAAAATCAAGGGCAAAAGCGTCAAAATTTCCATCATTAAAGCTTAGTGCCTGCTCCCTATAATCACTATTCATCACTCTTTACATTTCACTTTTTGCAAAAAAGTATGTATTTTTGGCAAAAATGGTCAAAACTATAATTATTTTTGACCATTTTAGGCGATTTTTTCGTAACTTTGCAGTTGGTAAAAAAGCAATTACTCATCTTTTGGCTATACAAAATCGTTATAGTAATATCCACGGAATGAAAATAGCCAAAAATGTAAAATTTAGCGACAATAAATAATAGTTAATCATAACAGAAAAGCAAAAAAACGATGAAAAAAAACGTATTGCAAACAGTAGCGATTTTATTCGCATCAGCCTCTGTAGCAGTGCTTTCTTCATGTGGCGGTGAAGCACAGCAGATGCAGCAGAGCGCTCCGGAAATTGCAACAGTTACGACCACCCTCTCAACTGCCGACCTGGCTAAAACCTATCCGGCTACCGTAAAGGGTAAAGCCGACGTAGAAGTACGTCCGCTCGTTTCAGGATTCATTACCAAAGTTCATGTAGACGAAGGTCAAGTAGTTAGCAAAGGGCAAGTACTTTTCACGCTTGACCAAGTTCAGTACCAGGCTGCGGTTGACCAGGCTGAAGCCTCTGTAAACGTAGCTCAGACTGCTGTTGAAACCGCACAACTCACTGCAAACACTAAGCAGCAGCTCTATGCTAAAAACATCATCAGCGAATACGAAAACCAGCTCGCACAAAACAGCCTCGCTCAGGCTAAGGCTCAGCTCGCACAGGCTCAGGCAGGACTCGTAAACGCTAAGAAAAACCTTTCTTACACCGTGGTTACTTCTCCAAGCACAGGTGTCGTTGGCAAAATTCCTAACCGCGAAGGCGCACTCGCTTCACCGTCTATGGCACAGGCTCTCACCACCGTCAGCGACAACGGCGACGTGTATGCTTATTTTTCACTGACTGAAAAAGACATTCTCGAAATGACTGAAGGCGGAAAATCTCTCGCACAGGCAATAAAGGAAATGCCGGAAGTACAGCTACAGCTCTCAGACGGCACTATCTACGAGAACACCGGTAAGGTTGCCACTATCTCCGGCATCATTGACGCATCTACCGGTGCAGCAAGCGTACGCGCTCTCTTTAAAAACAACAAGGGACTCCTCCGCAGCGGCTCTACTGGCAAGATTATCGTGCCTATGCAGCTTGACAGCGTTGTGATTATCCCACAGAAAGCAACTTTCGAGCTTCAAGACCGCAAATTCGTTTACGTCGTAGGAGATTCTTGCAAAGTAGCTTCACGTCCTATCACTATCTACCCACTTAACGACGGACAAAACTACGTTGTAACCTCCGGTCTTGAGGCAGGGCTGCAGGTTGTCGTTGAAGGCGTTGGTACTGTAGTGAAAGACGGACTCGTTATCGCTCCAGTCGATGCTGCAGCAAAGGCTCAGCAGGCTCAGCAGCAGTAATGCCATTCTGTGAGCAAACCTTTTTATTAACTAAGTACAATCATGCAATAAGATGAAGTTAGATAACTTTATAAACCGCCCGGTTCTTTCGACGGTTATCTCTATTTTTATTGTGCTGTTAGGTATTATCGGACTGGTATCACTGCCTATCACACAATATCCTGACATTGCGCCGCCTACTATTTCAGTTTCAACCACTTACACCGGCGCAAATGCACAGTCTGTGCTAAACTCCGTTATCATTCCTCTTGAGGAGTCTATTAACGGTGCTGAAGGCATGACTTATATGGAATCTACTGCCACCAACACTGGTTCTGCCAACATCAACATCACTTTCCGACAGGGTTTTGACCCAAACATGGCGGCTGTCGATGTGCAAAACCGCGTTGCTAAGGCACAAAACTTGCTCCCTGCTGAAGTTACCAAGGTCGGAGTCCTCACTCAAAAGCGTCAAACATCTATGCTCGTGGGTGTAGCTCTATATTGCGACAACGGAAACTTCGACGAAGTGTTTATCGACAACTACATGAAGATTAACATCATCCCACAACTCCAGCGTGTAAACGGTGTGGGTGACGTAATGAACTTCGGTGCAGACTATTCTATGCGTATATGGCTCAAGCCTGACGTCATGGCGCAATATAACCTTATGCCGTCTGACATTGCCGCTGTTCTCGCTGAGCAAAACGTCGAGGCTGCTCCGGGAGCCTTCGGTGAACAGGGAAATCAGTCTTTCCAGTACACTATCAAGTATAAGGGACGACTAAAGTCTGTTGAAGAATTTGAAAATATCGTTGTGTCAGCAAGCACTACAGGAGAAGTTCTTTATCTGAAAGACGTCGCAGACGTTGAGCTCGGTAAAATGGTTTACGGCTTCCACAACTCTCTGAACAAGTATCCTTCTACAATGGCTGTCGTGTTCCAGACCGCAGGCTCTAACGCTACTCAGATTATTAACGACTGTCTTGACGTTGTAGAGCAAATCAAGAGCGACCTCCCGGAGGGACTTAAGGTTGCCGTGCCGATGAACAACAACGACTTCCTTTACGCTTCTATACACGAGGTTATCAAGACTCTTATCGAAGCGTTTATCCTCGTGTTCTTCGTGGTGTATGTCTTCCTGCAAGACTTCCGCTCTACTATCATCCCGGCAATCGCCATTCCTGTGGCTCTTGTAGGTACATTCTTCCTCATGAACGCCATCGGCTTCTCTATAAACCTTATCACTCTTTCTGCACTCGTCCTTGCGATTGCGATTGTGGTGGACGACGCCATAGTGGTCGTCGAGGCGGTTCACGCCAAGCTTGACGTCGGATATAAGAGCGCTCGAAAGGCTTCTATCGACGCAATGGGCGAAATCGCAGGTGCACTCATCTCCATCACCCTCGTCATGATGCTCGTGTTCATTCCTGTATCATTCATGTCGGGCACTTCAGGCGTATTCTACCGCCAGTTCGGTCTTACTATGGCTATCGCCATCGGTTTCTCCGCCATTAACGCACTTACACTGTCACCTGCCCTCTGTGCCGTATTCCTTAAGGCACACGACGATGACAGCAGCCTGAAAGAACGACTCGGTAAAGCTTATGGCGAAGCGGGAAAAACTATGAAAAAGCGTTATGCTGACATGCTGAAGCTGAACATCCACCCGGTTATCACTTTCGTATTCCTCGTTGCCACTATCACCTTTATGGTGCTCGGATGGTATTCTATGGAAAGCCCTATCAAGCTCGCTATCGCAGCCGTTTGCGCTATCATCGCAGTGATGGGTATTTTCAGCTCTCGTTTCCACGCAGGATTTGAAAAAGGATATGAAAAGATTTTGAACACTTACAACAAAATCACAAAACTCTTTATCAACCACAAAGTCACTTCTTTCGGTATCGTCGGAATCTCTATTGCCGCACTCGTTTGGCTTATGAGTACTCGACCTTCAACCCTCGTGCCTAACGAAGACACCGGTATGTTCTTCGTTATGGTCGATATGCCGCCGGGCACATCCCAGGAGCGCACTGTGGAAGTTCTTGACCAGGTTGACAACATTCTATGTGACATTCCTGCCGTTAAATACGTCAGCAAAATCGCAGGTTACAGCTTCATCGCCGGACAAGGTGCTACTTACGGTACTTTCATCGTAAAACTCAAAAACTGGGAAGAACGCGACACAAAGACCGAATCTGTAACCGCACTGCTTGGGCAAGTTTACGCCATGACAGGACGGAAAATTAAAGACGGACGTGTTGTTGCTTTCGCTCCGCCTATGATTACCGGTTATTCTGTCACTAACGGTTTTGAAATCAAGATGCAAGACAAGACCGGTGGAGATATAAACAAATTCTTCAGTATCGTGCAGGGATTCCTTCGCGAGCTAAACCAACAGCCGGAAATTCAGGTTGCTTACTCTACTTTCAACCCGACTTTCCCTCAATATCAGCTCGACATCGATGCCGCAAAGTGTAAGCAGGCAGGCATCAGCCCTTCCACTATACTCACGACTCTCCAGGGATATTATGGTGGTATGTATGTGTCAAACTTCAACCTCTATGGTAAGATTTACCGTGTCATGATGCAATCCACACCGGAATCCCGCGTTTCTCCGGAGACTTTGTCTTCTATCAAAATACGAAACGGAAACCAGATGGCTTCACTCGAAAACTTCGTGACATTGAAGCGAGTATATGGTCCAGACTTGCTCACACGTTTTAACCTCTTCCAGTCTATCTCCGTTACAGGTCAGCCTAAAGACGGCTATTCATCCGGTGAAGCACTCGAGGCTATCAAGCGCGTAGCTGCACAGACCCTCCCTACCGGCTATACTTACGACTATGCAGGTATGACACGAGAGGAAGCAAGCAGCGCAGGCAACACCACCGCTATCATCTTCGGGCTCTGCCTCCTGTTCGTTTACCTCCTCCTTTCAGCTCAGTATGAAAGTTATATCCTCCCGTGGGCGGTAATCCTCTCAATTCCGTTCGGACTTATGGGCTCATTCATCTTCGCAAGTATCAGCGACATCACAAACAACGTTTACCTGCAGATTGCGCTCATCATGCTCATCGGTCTTTTGGCTAAAAATGCCATCCTCATCGTTGAGTTCGCTCTTGAGCGTAGGCGCACAGGTATGTCTGTCGTTAACGCAGCAATCGCCGGCGCTTCTGCTCGTCTCCGCCCTATCCTCATGACTTCACTCGCCCTCATCATCGGTCTTCTTCCTATGATGTTTGCACACGGCGTTGGAGCTGAGGGTAACAAGGCTCTCGGTACCGGTGCAGTAGGTGGTATGTTAATCGGTATGATTTTACAGGTAATCATCGTGCCGGCACTCTTCGTCGCATTCCAGCTTATACAGGAAAAGATTTCTCCTATCAAGTGGAAAGACACCGACAACGCTGGTATTGAATCTGAAATTGAGCAATTCTCACGCTAATTATGCTATTTTAATATGAAAGCAATCAAATTTTTAACTCTCACCGTGGCTCTCGTGGGCGCTTCCATGCTCACGGGCTGCCACATATACAATAAATTCGACATCGAAAAGCAAGACAGTGCTATCGCTAACGACTACGCTGCTGCTAAAAAGGAAGCTCTCGACACTACAGCATTCGGCAATCTGCGTTGGGAAGAAGTGTTCACCGACCCCGTGTTGCAAGACCTTATCCGACTTGCTCTCGCGCAAAACGTAGACCTCGACAATGCAAGGCTTAACGTTGATATAGCTCACGCAAATATGCGCGGTGCCCGCATGAGCTACCTCCCTTCTCTTTCTCTCGCCGCACAAGGTGGCGCCGGCGGCAACAAGTCGTTCCACCTTCAGGGATGGAACTACACAATTCCCCTGACCGCTTCTTGGGAAATCGACGTTTTCGCAAAGACGCTTAACTCCAAGCGCGGCGCTGAGGCATCTTACCGCCAGATGCAAAACTACCATCAGGCTGTTCGTAGCCAGATTATCGGTGCTGTAGCAAACTGCTACTATGGTATCGGAGCTCTGAAGAGCCAAATCCGACTAAGCGAGGAGACTGCCGAAATATGGCGCCAAAACGTTGACGTAATGCGCGATTACAAGTCTATCGGACGCACAAACGAAGCTGCCGTTGTACAAGCTGAAGCTAACTACTACGGCATTCTCGCAAGCCTCACAGACATGCGCAGCTCTCTCCACGAGCTCAACAACACGCTCGCAATTCTCCTCAGACAGCAGCCACAAGTTTTCGCTGTTCCGGAACTTGAATCTTTCGCCGCTCCACAGATTGCGCTGGAAGACGTTCCTATGTGCCAGCTCGCTGCTCGTCCTGACGTCAGAGCTGCTGAAGAAGCCCTCGCCGCAGCATATTACACTACAAACTCCGCTCGTGCAGCCTTCTACCCTACACTTTCAATCTCCGCTAACTACGGATTTACAAACCAGTTCGGCTCTAACATCATTAACCCCGGTGACTGGTTTTCAAGCGTTGCAGGCTCACTCGTTGCCCCGATTTTCGCTCGCGGAAAGCTCAAAGCGAATCTCGACGCTACCAAGGCGCAGCAAGAACAGGCTATGAACAACTTTGAGAAAACCGTTCTTAGCGCAAGTGCTGAGGTATCAGACGCCATCACATCTTTCCGAAACAACGCCGAGAAAGAGCTCCACGTCGCAAGACAGGTAGAAGACCTTGTAAAGGCTGAAAGCTACACTAAAGACCTCTTCGCTGCCGGCAGCGCAACATATCTTGAAGTTCTCACCGCACAGTCAAGCCTTCTCTCTGCTCAAATGACTCAAATCAGCAGCAGACTCGCACAGGCACAGGCGGTAATTAGCCTTTACCAGAGCCTCGGAGGCGGCAGATAACTCATTTATTGAACATTAAATAATACTACCATGATAAGTGATAAAGCATACGTTGACCCCGCTGCCAAATTAGGCAGCAACGTCACAGTTCACCCATTCGCATACATCGACGCAGATGTAGAAATCGGCGATAACTGCGAAATCATGCCATACGCAAGCATTCTACGCGGAACTCGCATCGGAAACAACACTCGCGTTTTCCAAGGCGCAATCCTCGGCGCTGAGCCACAGGATTTCCGCTGGAAAGGCTGCAAAAGCTACTGCTATATCGGCAATAATTGCGTTATCAGAGAAGGTGTCATCGTTAACCGTGGCATCGCGGAGGAAGGCGGCACTCGAATCGGAGACCTCACTTTCGTGATGGCACATACTCATATCGGACACGACTGCGAACTTCAAGGCAAATCTGTAATCGGTAACGGTGTCACTTTTGCAGGCGGCGTAAAAGTAGGACAATTCGTCATACTATCTTCTAACTCAATTCTCCATGAAGGCAGCAAAGTTGGTGACTGGGCTTTCGTAAAAGGCGGATGCCGAATTAACGGCAACGTCCCTCCTTACGTTATCGTTGCGCACAACCCCGTTGAATACTTTGGCGTTAACGCTACCGTACTACGCAAAAAAGGCGCAGAGCAGGGCATCACAGACGAGCTCA
>CALYOL010000066.1 GCA_945231345.1 uncultured Porphyromonadaceae bacterium | reverse complement strand
AAAAAAATTGATTGTCTCTCGACAACCAATCTTAGTTAACCTTAAATCTAATACCATGAAAAACACATTGCAAAGGTAATGTGTTTGTGTGGTATTACCAAATAAATTTTAATAAAAAATAGGTGATATTAACACTATTTCACTGATTTTTCAATATGTAATCTTTGTGTGCTTGATTTATGGTGGTTTTGGTGGGTGTTTGGTTGCAAAATGTCGGTAATTTGTGCTAAAACCGGCATTTTTGATTTCAAGGCTTGATTAACATTCTTTTACAATTTATTCTGATGTGCTGTAAGTGTTTGATTGACAGTGTGATAGTGTGGATGTGATTGTGTAATGATGATGCAGAGGCGCGATATTTTGCGCCTCTAATTATGGATATTATGTTTTGTGGATTATTTGAATGTGACGAGCCTGTTGTAGATGAAATTGGCGAGTGTGTATGCTACGTTGCCGATGAATGTGGCGATGCCGTATCCGCCAAGAGTGTATATTCCGAAGATGTTTAGCTCAATGTCGCCGACGGGTGTGTTTTCGTTTAGGAACCAAACTGTGAAGAGCTGTAGCCCGTAGCAGAGGAGGAAGCCGGCGGCAAATTTGATGGCTTCTGTATGTGCTTTTTTGTTTGATTTGAAGACCCATCGTTTGTTCCAGATGAATGAGTTTATGAGTCCGCAGACGTATCCTATTGCGTTTGAGACGTATTCGTTTATTTCGAGCAAGTCTTTGCACAGGAATATCACTATGAATGTGACGATGGTGTTCATTACGCCAACGCAGGCGTATTTGATGAATTGGAGTATTGCAATGTTATTTTTCAGTTTCATGATTGTCTTTTTTTCTTTCGTAGCGCAGCTGTGGCAGTCCCCAGTCAAATTTGAGGGCGCAAATTCTAAGTCCGATTACTACAATGGCGCAGGTTATCTGTTGTGTCACTTCGCTGCCGCCAAATACTTTTATTAGCCAGAATGCTATGCCTCCGGCGAGGCATGCGGTGGCGTAAATGTCTTTTCTGAAGAATAGTGGTTCGATGTTTATAAGTATGTCGCGAGTGACGCCACCGAATGAGCCGGTGATTGTACCCATTGCAATGGCTACCCACATTGGGTAGTTTGCGTCGAGTGATTTTTGTATTCCAATCACTACGAACAGTGCGAGCCCTATTGCGTCGAAGATGAAGAGTGCTCTGTCAAATCCGACGAGAGTCTTTCGGAAGATTATTACGACGGCGAGCGAAATTCCGGTCACATAGAGGTATAGTGGAGTCTGCATCCAGAAAACGGGGATGTCGAGCAGTACGTCGCGCAATGTACCGCCGCCTATAGCGGTGACGAGTCCGATGGTGTATGCGCCAAACCAGTCAAATTCTTTAGCTGCAGCCAGTCGTATGCCAGAGATGGCGAATGCGATTGTCCCGATTACTTCTATTATGAGGAGAACGTCCATGCTGTCAGCATTTGTTTTTTGTGAGGAAATATCGGCAAATGCTTGTGAGTGCGCATTTGTCGCACTCCGGCTTTCGAGCCTTGCAAACGTATCGTCCGTGCAGGATTAGCCAGTGGTGAGCCTTTGGGATTATTTCAGCGGGGATGTATTTTACGAGTCGCTGTTCTGTCTGTAGTGGTGTCTTGCTGCCTGTGGTGAAGCCTATGCGCTCGCTTACTCGGAATACGTGTGTATCTACAGCCATTGCGGCTTTGTTGAATACTACAGCGAGCATCACGTTAGCCGTTTTGCGTCCTACCCCTGGTATTTTCATCAGTGAGTCAATGTCGGAAGGGATTTCGCCTCCGTAAAGTTCTACGAGGGCGCGAGCGGCACCTACGAGAGACTTTGCCTTGTTGTTTGGATAGGAAATGGATTTGATGAAGG
This sequence comes from uncultured Porphyromonadaceae bacterium, assembly GCA_945231345.1. Lineage (GTDB taxonomy): Bacteria > Bacteroidota > Bacteroidia > Bacteroidales > Muribaculaceae > CAJUPY01. Next base: position 7,253 of record CALYOL010000066.1, on the reverse strand, counting down.
GAAAAACCTCATCCGGTGTGGCTTTGGCGAGAGATTCGGGCGAGGGAAAGGCCTCAAAAAGTGCGGGTGTCACCATGTTCACGCGCTTGTCTGTGCACTGTGCGGAAAGGATTACGGCAAGGAGTAAGTGAAAAGGAGAGTCGTATTGCAGTTCTGTCTCTGCAATAGGCATCTCCTTTTCAAATATTCTGATTGCCGCATCAAATTTTTCGCGCAGCGTCATGGTCGCATTCTGTTAGTGTGCTGATTGGAATTCTTCGAGGAAACGCACGTCGTTTTCGGAGAACATGCGAAGGTCCTTAACCTGGTATTTCAGGTTTGTAATTCTCTCGATACCCATTCCGAGAGCAAAGCCTTTATATTTCTTGCTGTCAATGCCGCATGCTTCGAGCACGTTAGGGTCTACCATTCCACAACCGAGGATTTCAACCCATCCGGTGTGTTTGCAGAATGAGCAACCTTTTCCTCCGCAAAGGTTGCATGAGATATCCATTTCGGCAGAAGGCTCTGTGAATGGGAAATAGCTTGGGCGGAGTCGGATTTTGGTTTCCGGTCCAAACATTTCCTGTGCGAAATATAGCAGAGTCTGTCGGAGGTCTGCAAATGAGACGTTTTCATCCACGTAAAGAGCCTCGACCTGGTGGAAGAAGCAGTGTGCGCGCGCCGAGATTGCTTCGTTTCGATATACGCGTCCCGGGCAAATAATTCTGATAGGGGGCTGTGTATGTTCCATCACTCTGCTCTGTACAGAGGATGTGTGTGTACGCAGAAGCACGTCGGGGTTTCTCTGGATGAAGAAAGTGTCTTGCATATCTCGTGCGGGGTGGTCAGCGGCGAAATTCAGAGAAGAGAAAACGTGCCAGTCGTCTTCTACTTCCGGACCTTCAGCGACTGTGAACCCCAGTCGGCGGAATATGTCGATGATTTCTTCGCGGACGAGCGAGAGCGGATGTCTGCTGCCGAGGGCGATAGGAGATGCTGTGCGGCTCAGGTCAAGGTCAGCGTCAATGTTGTCTGCACTTGCGAGAGCGTCGCGGAGAGCATTTATTTTGTCTGTGGCTGCATTCTTAAGTTCGTTAAGAGCCTGACCGATAGCGCGTTTGTCTTCAGGTGCAACATTGCGGAAATCGTTGAAAAGGAGTGAAATTTCACCCTTTTTGCTCAGGTATTTAATTCTGAGCGCTTCCACCTGTGCTGCATCAGAGGCTGTGAGAGCGTCAATTTCTTGGCGTAAAGCGTTTATTTTGTCTAACATACTGTATGTTTTATCGTTTTTCGTTTACAATTTGCAAAGTTACGAATTTTTTTGTGACGAATGTGTAAGTTTTGTCATTTTTTCGCTATTCTGCATTGTTGATGCTGTCGATGTAGTCGAGTATTTCGTCGCGGCCAGTTCCTTTAGTGCTGGAAGAGATGAAAAATGGAGGAAGTTCTTCCCAGGATTTCAGCAATTCCTTGCCATATTCTTCGATGGCTCTATTAGCCGCGGTCTTGCTGATTTTATCAGCCTTAGTGAAGATGATTGAGAACGGAACGCCGTTTTCGCCGAGCCAAGTGATAAACTCCAGGTCAATTTTTTGTGGCTTAAGGCGGATATCAACAAGAACAAACAGGTTTGTGAGCTCCTCTCTATTCAGGATATAGGTCTTTATGATTCGCTCAATCTCCGCTCTACCTTCCTGGCTGCGTTTAGCAAAACCATAGCCCGGGAGGTCAACGAGATACCAATCGTCGTTGATTAGGAAGTGATTGATTAGTAATGTTTTACCAGGGGTGGCGGATGTCTTGGCAAGGTCTTTACGTCCTGTAAGCATATTAATCAGAGAAGATTTTCCAACGTTGCTTCGTCCGATGAATGCATATTCACGCCGCCCGTCGGTGGGGCATTTTTCAACCTTGCTGTTGCTGATTACAAATTGCGCCTTGTTTACTATCATAGTCAATGTTCTCTTAGTCAATAAATCGGCGAGTAATGTCGCCAAAAAAGTCAATTCTACGGTCACGCAGGAAAGGCCACCAGCGTCGCACTTGCTCACTACGGCTGAGGTTTATGTCTATTATGCTTTCGTTCTCATTATCGGCAGTGGCGCGGAACAGAAATTCGCCTTGCGGACCTGCAATGAAGCTATTACCCCAGAATTGAATGCCATTTGTAGCACCTGAAGGGTCTGGCTCGTGTCCTACACGGTTTACAGTCACGACGGGAAGCCCGTTAGCGACGGCGTGTCCGCGCTGCACAGTTACCCAAGCCTCAAGCTGCCGTGCTTTTTCATCATCAGTGTCGCTGCTTTCCCACCCGATGGCGGTAGGGTATATGAGCAATTCCGCGCCGGCAAGAGCCATAAGTCGTGCAGCCTCCGGATACCACTGGTCCCAGCACACGAGGACTCCAAGCCTCCCCACAGAAGTGTCGATTGGCTTAAATCCAAGGTCGCCTGGGGTGAAATAGAATTTCTCGTAATAAGCGGGGTCGTCAGGGATATGCATTTTGCGGTATTTTCCGGCTATAGAGCCGTCTTTTTCAAAAACTACGGCAGTGTTGTGATATAGTCCGGGAGCGCGTTTCTCGTAAATAGAGGTGACTATAACCACTCCATGTTTTTTTGCTAAGGAAGCATAGAAGTCTGTGGTGGTGGATGGAATTTCAACAGCAAGGTCGCAGTTGTCTACACATTCCACTTGGCAGAAATACAGCGAGTCGTGCAGCTCCTGATTTACGATGAGCTCAGCTCCCTGTTCAGCCAGTTTTCCGATTTTCTCTCCGAGCCTTAGCCTGTTGTCGGCGATGTCAGCCGTGTTATGCTGCTGTATTATACCAACGCGTAATATTTTATGGTCGTTTTTATTCATAAAAAAAGCTATATTTGTCTCAATATGTAGTTTTTTCTTTCATTTGCACGGTATATCGTCAAATTTTTAGCAAAGATACGAAACAATGTTTGTAATAGCAAATAAAAGCTGATTAATCCTTATCTGCATGGCCGTTATGAGGAGCGGAAAATTGTGTTGATATGAAAATAGGCTGCCCTCATTGTCAGGCAGCCTATTCCGTTATGGATAGACAGTTTACTTGATGTAAACTTTTATTGCGGAGTTGCCCTGCTTGCGGATGAAAAATCCGGAGCGAGGGTTTTCAACTTTGATGCCCTGGAGATTGTAATAAGTCACCGGTGCAGAGGGGTCTGCAGTGATGGATTCAATGCCGGCTGCGTTGTTAAAATCAAGGGTTAGAGGTGCGGATTCACCGGAGGCGTAGATTTTGACAATGCTTGCGGTATGGTCACCCTCTTCAAGGTCTGAGAGAGAAAGAGTAGTGACGTTTGCGGGGAGTTCTGTGCTATTTCCGTCGATGGTGACGCGGTAGCCGACAAAAGCGCCATAAGACTGTCCTTCGCCGGAATGTTTGATGCCTGTAGTCATTGCGACGTCGTCAACGAGGAGGAAGAAACCGTCGAAAGTGTAGTTGTTGATAGCAACGTATTTTGCTTCTTTAGGGATGTCAAATTCGTAGTGTTTATATTCAACAGGCACAGCAATGAGTTCAGAAACGAAAGTGAAGTCTTCCGGGTTCATGCCGGTGGTAGAATATCCAACGCGGATGTCTTCCAGTGCGTCGTCGACATACATATAGCTGCGAGCCCAGAAAGAGAATTTGAAGTCGCGGTGATAGTCGAGCATAGGAGAAATAAACCAGTCGTCGGTCTGGTGCTTGTCCGGCTCACCCTCAGAGTTCTCAGAGCTTTGTGTAGCGGCGGCATCGAAGAAAGCGAGAGCGCGTTCGCCGCTGTGAGCAGTTTCCTGTGGCATGGCAGGATAAGTGTTATTGCCGTTGAAGATAATAGCAGCCATTTTCGAGCCCATGCCGGGGAAAGAAATTCCGCTGAAACCGTAAGAGAGATACATATCGCCGTCGTAATAGTTCCAGCCATTTTCACCCGGAGCGTTGATTTCAAAGTCAGTGAAGTCGTCACCGTCGAAGTTTTCGTTAATGTCGGCAAAGAAGTCCCAAGCGAGAGTTTTTGTGTCGTCGATATAGTCGATGTTTGCTACAGGAAGGATAGTCTGTTTCAAATCCGCCTCAATGGTCTGCGTGCTATTTTGTAAACCTACGGTAAATTCAAAGGTTCGGAAGCCTTTTTTGCTAACTCTCACAGAATAATCGCCTTTCAGCAGGTTAGGAATTGTTGCGCTACCGTTTTTCACGACAGCGGTGTGAGGTGTATATCCAGGTTTAAATACCTCAAATAGAGCGTCTTCTGCATCATTCGGGTCACCGGAGTTTGTGGTGAGGAGCAGTGTGAGGTCGCAACGCATATCTTTTTCTACATTCTCGGAGTAAGTTGCTTCAGAAGTAACGTCGTCGATTGTGTAATGCGTCTTTACGGTGTAGACGTAATAACCTTGGCTGAGATTAGCCCAGTCGTTGTCATTAAGGCTATATCCAGCTGTGACAGGGAATGTCACCCAAGCGTCAGGATTGTCGTAGTCGTTTGTGTTATAGCGAGTTACTTCGTATTCAATATTTTCTTCAGGATTTTCTTCGATGTTTTCGCCCACGGTGCGGATAAGGAAAGCACCATTATAGTTCATATCGCTGAAATAACGGTAAGAATCCGGGGCAGAATAGTAAGATGCGAAGAAAGATTTTTTGCCGGGGAGAATTTCAGGATTGTTGTCGCGGGCGATACCGACAGCAGCGTCACCGGCGATAGCGATAGCGCATCCATATTCGCATTTTATTGGCTCGGGCAGTGTTACTTCGCTCCACATATTGACCAAGTTAGGCATGGTTGTTGAGTATAGAACCTTTCCAGTTGGCTCGCCGTTGCTGCCCACCTCGATAACGTAGATTGTAAGTGCTGCAGCAGGGTTTGCAACGTTTGCAGAGAAAAATCTAAACTGATGGAGGGTCATCGGGTAGTTGAAAACATTGCCGACAACATTGTTTTCCGAGCCGGTGTCGTATCCCAGTGCTCCGCCTTCCTCTCCATTGTCGTAACGATGTTCGCGAAGGTGAGCGGGGCGGAACCAAGTGACGTTGCCTTTTCCGTCTCCAGCGATTTTCAGTGGTGGAATGCCACTTTGCTTCATCGGTGTAGAAATGGTTTTTGAAATTTCACTTTCAGACAGGCTGCTGACGATATTTACGTCGTCAAGCAGGTTTTTTTGAATGGAAATGTTGTATTCGGCGCCTGCCTTATCGTTGATGGTTACGTTTTGTACGTTGAAATTTCCGTTTTCGTCGGTGAGAGTGCAATAATCGTCATAGCCGCTTATTGCGACCTTAGCGCCAATCACAGGGGAGCCGTTGCTGTGATATACGGAGCCGGAGAAAGAGCCTTTCGGCATTTCAGCCATTGCGAAATCCAGAGTAGTGGTCTGTCCGTCGGCAATGGTTGCCTGAAGAGTGGTTGATGTATATCCGTGAAAATCAGCGACTACGTTATATTCGCCTGCGGGCACCTTTGTGAACTCGTATGCGCCGTCGGCTTCTGTAATGATGCTGAATGTAGCCGGTTTTTCTTTCAAGAATACTTTAACGCCGGAGCAGTCAGTCTTTCCGTCGAGTGAAACTTTTCCTTTGAGAGTTCCTCCGGCGGGAGAATCGAGAATAAGGTCTTTAATGACGATAATCATACCCTTGCCTTGCGCGAGGAAATGCCGAAAACTGAGATAGTATTCGCCAGTGGCGAGTTCCGGGAGATTAATTTCGCATTTTTCGCCATAGTAGTTTTTTATTTCTTTAGAGAAAATGATGGTGTGCGAGCCAATGTCAGTAGTTCTGCCAATTCCGACTTCGAGGTTTTCGCGCTCATAGTAAGACGTGTAGGCAGTGAAAGAGAGCGTGTATTTAGTTCCAGCATCAAGTGAGATAGCAGGAGACAGCATAGCGTTATTGACATCGTTTTCAGTGCTATATCCGGAAGCGGCACCGTTTCCACCATAAGCACTGTTTCCATAATACCAGTTAATGCCATCACCGTCGAGGTCTTGTAGCGACCATGTAGCGAGTTCCGCCTCGCTGAAACTGCATTTATAGGGCACAGTTACAGCGGCTTGTGCCTTAATGGTAAATGCATGAATTGCAAGCGCAAAAATCAGCGCAAACAAAAATTTCCCTTGAAAATTGTACATAAAGTTATAAATATAGAGTGTTATAAAAATTTGATTATACGATATGCTAATTTCAAAAAGTTTGAAAAATGTTGAAATTCTTTGCAAATTTACACTTTTTTGTTTGATATTTGGCTAACAATTATGATTATTTTTGTTGTCAATCTCAAATATATTTTGTGCCAATTTTCCAAATTGCCCAAAAAATTGCTATATTTGCACAAAAAAGAGAATGTATGAGACGAGTATTATCCTGTATATTATATTTTGCAATAGGCTTGTCGGTTTTATCAGCCGGGAGCGGGAAATTTAATGTTGGTGGAGAAATTTTTGCGCGGAAAGTGCTGAAGTGGGCTGTTGGGAAGCCCGGGGCTGAGGGAAAGCATGGGACTGAGGGAAATCAGGGAACAGAAGGAACTCAGCCATACCTGTACCTTGTGCAATTTTCAGAAGATATGACTCAGGAGATGCTTGAGGAGATGCAGGTGAGAATATTGCACCAGCGAGATGATATTGCGCTAATCACAGTTCCACAGGATTATGCGGATGAATTTTTCTTTTCCCGTGCGGTGAAGACGGTGGAGGTGAACAGCCCGCGATTTTGCAATATGGATTGCGCGGGAGAATTTACGGGACTTAATCGTATCCGGGAGCAAGAAGAATTGTCGAAGCCATATACGGGAGCCGGCGTAGTAGCTGGTTTTTCAGATACGGGATTTGACCCTAATCACCTGAATTTCTTGGATGAAGAAGGACAAAGCAGGGTTGTGAAACTTGCTGATTTTCAATGGAATCCATATACGATAACATACGCGGATACGCCGGAGGCTGTTGCGGCATGGAAGACAGACCATCCGCTGGAGTATCATGCGACGCATGTGGCGGGAATTTTTGCAGGAAGGTATGAAGGACTGCCTTATAGTGGTGTGGCGAGTGATGCTACGATAGTGGGCTGCACGAGCAATCTTTATGACCCGGAGATATTGATGGGAGTGGAAACGGTGGTGGAATATGCCAAATCTAAAGGAATGCCGGCGGTGATAAACATGTCGCTTGGCAGTAATACGGGTCCACATGATGGGACCACGCTATTCAGCCAATACCTTGACAAAATAGCAGAAAAAGATGCAATTATCTGT
>CALYOL010000065.1 GCA_945231345.1 uncultured Porphyromonadaceae bacterium | reverse complement strand
TTTCCTTCATGTCAGGCTTATAGCAATGGATAGGACACTTCTTGCAAGTCGGTTTTTTCTCTCCGAATTTGCAATAATCAAGACGGGTATAGGCATAGTCAAGAAGGGTAGAGCACTCTTGGCAAAGACCTTTGCTCGTGTGCTTCTTCCCACGGCAGTAAATCTCAACCATCTGCCTAACGGTTTCCTTTTCTTGCTCTATGCGTGTCATGCTTTACTCGAAAACGTAATAGGACTAACGCATAAAACCGTCGTTGCACTTCTTATTGGAAACTTTCCTTGACATTTTTGTAACGTAGTCTAATATTTGAGTTACGAATTGTTGATTTTTTCATTAATAGATAAAGCAAACCCTCTGAGAGATTGGTCGGATAATGTATATACGCAAAAATAAAACTATAGAGGGGCGTGCAAACCTCATAAAGTCAGAGATGGATTTTAGTTGATTGTATGTAATATAAAACAAGTATTTTATCTATACAGTATCAAGGTAGTCATATTCAAAATATTACCCTATAAACCTAAGCAGGATAATTCAGATTTTCCTCCGACGGGTTGAGCAGCGTGTTTTGGAGAAAGGCTGCAGCCTCTGCCTTTGCCTGCGGTAGGTCGTTAAACGTGTAATTACCACAGTCTTGCGGAGTAGCACCGGGGATTTCTCCCTCAAAATCTGCAATAAAGCGGAAAGTCTCCACCATCAGCGGTAGAATGTCAGACGAAACATAATCACCGCTTACGATAAGATAATTTCCGGTAAGGCAACCCATTGGACCCCAATATATTATACGATTGCTCCACTGCGGATGGTTGCGCAGGAACGTGGCGGCAAGATGCTCTATCGTGTGAATGGCGCGAGGGTCGAGAGCCGGCTCACGGTTTGGCAACTTCATGCGGATATCAAAAGTGGTCAGCACATTCCCACCGGGAGTGGTGTCCTTGCGTGAAACGAAAATTCCACGGCTCAGGCGAGTATGGTCTATGGTAAATGACGGAATTTTTTTCATTTCAGGCTGGTTATTATGTGGTGAAGAATATGGAACGTTGACTGTGGAGCATCTTCCCAGAAATTTTCATACTGCGAGATATTGTCGCTCTCCCCCGGAGTGTCGCTCACTACTCGTATGCAGAAGAAAGGCACATTTTTTATGAAGCATGTCTGCGCAATAGCACCGGATTCCATATCTACGGCTATCGCATCAGGGAAAACGGAGAGTATATGCTCTATATCTTCTTTGCGGCTCACAAAGATGTCGCCTGAAGCTATAAGTCCGTGCTTTACCTTGTCGTGAGCTGAGAGTGCTTCGCTGTCCGGAATAAGGTCTGCAAGCGTGAGAGGCTTGAAATAGCGCGGACATCCTGCCGCCTCACCCCATTCTGTGCCCGGTCCGCACCAGCAATCGTGGTATGATATTCTGTCTGCTATCACCACATCAAGGATTTTCGCGCCACCGCCTGTGCCGCCTGCAACACCGGTATTTATCACCATGTCAGGATGGAAATTCTCTATCAAGGTGAGAGTGGAGATAGCGGCGTTTACCTTGCCTATGCCACACTGAACGGCTATCACCTCATGGCTGCCAAGCTGTCCCAGGTGAAACTCATAATTGTTTGCCACCACCACCGATGGCTCTTGAAGGAGAGGTAGGAGGAGTTTCAGCTCCTTGCTCATCGCTACTATTATCGCTATTTTCATTTGTCTGTTTTTAATCGTTTTAAAAGTGCGTTATTTGACGAATTTTGCCAATATCGGCGCCATTTTTTCAGCATAATACTTAAATCCGAGGTCTGTCAGATGGATGCCGTCAACGGTGCCGTCGTCTTCCACTCCGTCAAGCCCGTCAGACGTGACGTAATACAGGTTTTTGGGGTCCTCTGCCACGAGTCGCTCATAGTTTTTGCGGAATGCCGCATTCTTCTTTGGCAGATAAGAACCGAAGAAAGAGTCATAGCGTGCATACGGATAAATAGGTCCTTCCAGCATCACTATCGGCACTTCCGGGCGGAGTGTGCGCAAGATTTTTATGAAGTCGTAAGTGATAGTATCGCACATCATTTCAGTGCAGTTGGGCACCGGGTCTATCAGGTAGCAGTCCACATCGGGAATTTCCGCCAGTGCACGAGCCATACAGAAATCCATTTTGCCTTCACCGCTAAATCCGAGATTTACCACCTCGCAGTTAAGCATTCGGGAGATAATGTTCGTTGCAGCCATGCCTGTGCGAGAGGCGCAGCCTCCTTGCAGTATACTTGTTCCGTAAGCCACTATTTTCTTGTCTGAGCGGATTATGTCAGGGCTTCCCTTTGTGATAGTCGCCGTACTGTCTATCACCACGTCAAGGTTCACAACACCGTCATACAGAGGGAGGTATATCATATACTCCTGCATCTTGCCTGAAAGATTTTCCACGTATGTGGCTTCGCAGGATTTTTCAGTGCCTTTCTTGATATACGGGCGGTTTGTATTTACATGCCTCCACACAGAGTCGCCTTCCAGGATATAAAGGTCTGTGCCCTTAAGCCCTGTGTCTGCCATGTGAATCATGTGAGTGTTGTAGTATAGGTCATATCTTACACCAATACTGCGAGAGTCTGTCGCAAAGCGAATTGCCATCCCCGCAGAGCACTGCTGACGCTCCCAGAGGTCTGGTCTTACACTGTCTTTCAGGTAAGCCGGCAAGCGGGAGAACGTGCGCTCTGAGTTATCAAAGCCTTTGTTTATAATCCTTAGTTCCAAACTGTTAACGTATCTGCGAGGCGTTTTTTGTTCCTCTGCAAATGCAGTTACAGCAAGCAGAGTGATGAGTGCGGAAAGTAAAAATTTTTTCATGATAGATAATAGTTTTATTTATAGTCTTTAAGGATTTCCTGCAGCTGCTTGCGAGCCATGTAGATTCGGCTTTTAATCGTGCCGAGAGGAATATTGAAAATCTCTGATATTTCCTCATACTTATAGCCGGCAAGATACATTGCAAACGACTCGCGGTAGATATCGGCGAGTGTTGACAGGGCGGAGTTTATATCATCAAGGGCTATTGAGCCTTCTGGAGTTTCGTGGGATTGTTCTGTTGTGGGAGTTTCAAGGAGTGATGTCTTGTTGCCGTCTTCTTCCTCTATGGTTGTAGTTCTTCCACTGCGGCGATAGTTGTTGATAAAGATATTGCGCATTATTGTCATCACCCATGCCTTGAAATTCGTGTTTTCCACGTATTTGTCGCTGTTGTCCAGGGCTTTTAGGGTTGTGTCCTGAACAAGGTCGTATGCGTCGTCTCGATTTGAAGTAAGCATATACGCAAAGCTGAGCATGTTGCCCTGCATACCTAATAGCTCTTTTTCAAAATCAGACTTCATCGGTGTAATGATATAATTTTTATCTTTGTTTCAAACAAAACCTTATATCAAAACGTGTGCCAATATTGATTTATTACACCTCAGAACGTCACTTTTATGTTTTTTTAATATTTTAATATATCAGGGCGAAATTATCCACCCATAGTGTCAGCCCGATTGTGCCGATATATGCTGTCCCGCTGCCCGCCGAAGCCATCACAAGGATATGCGTAGGCGTTTCGTTTTCGTCTGCCCAGCCATCTTCCACTACCGGCACCATTTTTCCCTTGCTGTTTTGGGCATAGTATGATTTATCTTTTTCTATCAGCCCCATATATGGCTTATAGTCGGTGCGTGTAGTGATGTCGCCATACCATACGGGGATTTCGTAATTGTCTATCCAGCCCGATGTGCTTTTGTCGAATATACGACGACCCGTGCCCACGCGTTTTGCGTGAAGGTTGCCATCTGCATCCTCATATCGTTTCTGCAGCAGGATATAAACCTCTGCGCAGTCATGACCCGAATACGTCTTTTTCTTGCCAAAACCGCTGGAATATGTCTTTGTATTTCCCTCCGGGATAGTGAGTTTGTAGTCAAAACGCAGTGCCTTAGGGCGCTTGCTGAATTTCACGCCCATTTCCATTTTGCTGTATGGGTCTGACGTGGATTTTATTGGCTCCATCATTTTGCCGAGGAAGATAGAGCCGGCTACAACCACATCGATGTTGATTATACCTATAGCCTTGCAGTGTTCCATCAGGCAGGTAAGTTTGCAGCACTTGTCCCCTTCGGTGCGCACATCAGGGAATACGGCGTTTGAGCCTTTCACCACGCCCATCACATTTGCCAGAACATTAGACGTTGCCCAGGGCGAGCCACCCTTGTTTGTATACGCCACATTACCATCGATGGTTTGGGTTGGTCCTATCGCATAAAGCACTTTTTTATTTCCGCCAATAATCCGAGACTCGGGTATATTTCTTGTGACCCAGTTTTCAAAGTCTCCAAATTTTAATTTTTCTACCGTTTCTGCATTTAAATACATTGAAACAGTAAAAATCGTGAATATTATTGCTAAAATCTTTCTCATATTTCAATTTATTTCATTAGAGCTTGCAAATTTAACTATTAATCTCCATATATTGTTCATTAAGTAGCAAAATAGGCAACAAAGAGCGGATATTTTACCAATTCAATTATTATTACTAATTTTGCGAAAAATATTAGATATGCAGAAAAAGACTATTTGGGACCTGAACCGCCCCACAACTGAAGAATACCGCGCACAGGAAAAGCTGCCGCTCGTCCTTGTGCTCGACAATATCCGCAGCCTGAACAATGTCGGCTCTATGTTTCGCACTTGTGACGCTTTTGCCGTGCACCACATCTGCCTTTGTGGAATAACAGCCACTCCTCCATCTCCTGAAATCCACAAGACGGCTCTCGGGGCTGAAGACTCCGTTGCTTGGCAACATTTCGATAATACTCTTGACGCCATTGCCGCCCTTAAGGAAGATGGCTACACCGTCTGCTGTCTCGAGCAGGTGAAAGACAGCGTTTCTCTTGAAAAATTCCGTGTAGAACACGGAAAAAAATATGCCGTAATCGTCGGTCACGAAGTGAATGGCGTTGCACCGGAAGTGGTAGACGCAGCAGACGTTTGCATCGAAATCCCGCAGCGTGGCACTAAACATTCACTAAACGTCTCTGTATCCGGTGGAATGGCTTTGTGGCACATTTTTCAGCAGATGATATAAGAATATCACATTTTTTCACACTATTATCCCAAAATATTTGAAAAATTTGTCGTAACTTTGCACATTGACAATCACGGCTTTACGAATATTTTGAAAAATATCGGATTTTATGAAGAAATTCTTCCTTATAATGTTGGCTTCCGCTGCCACTCTCGGTAGCGCAGCTTTTAACGTTTCTACAGTTCCCGGAGGCATTGCAGATGCCATCGACGGTCATTTAGACGAGACTTCTCTTGAGGTAAACGGTTATTTGAATGCCGCAGACCTTGAGTATATCGCCACGAATATGAAAAACCTTGAGACTCTGGACCTCTCAAACCTCTCGGGGATTGTTGCATATGAGGGCGAGCCTCTTGCTACAGGACGCACAAACGCTGCCGCAAGCGAAATCCCGGAGTACGCGTTTTTCGGCTCTTCTGTGAAGACCGTGTTGTTGCCGACGACTGTCACAGCAATTCGCGAGTGCGCATTTGCCGGCTCCGGCATCACTTCTATCGAAATTCCCGCATCTTGCACTGAGATTGACAGCCGCGCATTTCTCGACTGCGCTTCGCTACAGAGTGTTTCATTCTGCGCAGACGCTCTGCTCGGCACTGAGACTTTTGCCGGATGCTCTTCGCTCTCTACCGTAACAGGCTGCGAAAAGCTGACAAATATCGGATGCGGTGCTTTCAAGGGATGCTCTTCTCTTCAGTCTTTCAATTTCAGCGAGGCTTTGAACGCTATCGGCAGCGAAGCTTTTGCAAAGAGCGGACTTAAAGCCGTTAATTTGGCAAATGTGGAAAACCTCACATCTCTGCCACAAGGCGTTTTTGCTGAATGCGACGCACTGACTTCTATTGCACTGCCTGATGGCGTCGCTGCCATAGAAAACGGCGCTCTTTTCGGTGATGCCGCCGTGACTACATTCAATTTCCCATCTGAGCTCTCTATCATCGGCGACTATGCACTCTACGGTCTTGAAAATCTCACTTTCCCTGTTACGACTGACATCAATGCCGTAGTCGGTGGAAACACCCAGATTACCAGCATCGGAAAATATGCTATGGCAAACATGAAAGCCATGAAACAATTTTCATTCCCTGCCTCAACTGATTTTATCGGCGACTACGCAATGGCTAACTGGACTTCTGTCATTGACTACCTCGTAAGAAACATCACCGTCGCTCCTGTGCTTGGTGAAAACGTGTGGAGCGGTGTTAATCAGCCTAGTGTGTACCTTTTTGTCACTCAGCAAAACGATACCGAGTTCAGCAGCAAGGAGCAGTGGAAAGAATTTAACTTTACATACTCCACCACCAGCAACGAAGGCATCTATAACGACCAAATTGCCAAAGCCGATATTGCTGCTTGGATAGACGGAACCATAATAAACGTACTGGCTAACGGAGATATCCGCAGCGTAAACGTATATGACACTACAGGCAGACTGCTCACCTCTGTGGCAGACTGTGGCGAAAATGCTCAGATTGATACCGATATGTGGCAATGCCGACTTTTCATTGTTCGCGTGACACTTGCCGACGGAACTTCTTCTGCCGTAAAACTCGCAAGACGATAATTGACACACTCTTATAATTTTACAATCATAAATGAAGCGTTTTAAGATTTTAAATGCATCACTCGGATGGCTTTGCTTCATAGTGGCTGCGGTGACATACATCCTCACACTCGAGCCTACGGCAAGCTTCTGGGACTGTCCTGAATTTATTGCACAAGGTACTAAACTCGAAGTGGGTCACCCACCGGGCAACCCGATATTCATGCTTGCCGCAAGATTTTTCGTGAATTTTGCAGGAGGTGACATGTCACTCGCAGCATACTGCGTAAACTTCATGAACGCACTCCTCAGCGCCGGCACTATCCTGTTCCTTTTCTGGAGCGTGACACACCTTGCTCGCCGTCTGGTAGTGGCAGACGACGATACTGAAATCTCTCTGCCAAAGACTATCGCTATCCTCGGCTCCGGTCTTTGCGGTGCTCTCGTTTACACGTGGAGCGACACGTTCTGGTTTTCCGCTGTGGAAGGTGAAGTTTATGCTTTCTCTTCTTTCTGCACCGCACTCGTCTTCTGGCTCATCCTTCGCTGGGAAGACCGTGCCGATATGCCTCACAGCGACAGATACCTAATCCTTATCGCTTATGTAATAGGCATTTCAATTGCTGTTCACCTGCTTAACTTGCTCTGTATCCCTGCCATTGCGCTCGTGATTTACTACCGCAAGTATAAAGACACCACTGCAAAAGGCTCGCTAATCACCCTTGCCATCTCTTGCGTCGTCATCGGACTCATCCTCTACGGACTCGTCCCGGGATTCATTGAAATGGCTGGATATTTCGAGCTGTTTTGCGTAAACATTCTCGGTATGAGCTACAATATGGGTGTTGCCATTTATGCAATCATTCTCGTTGCCGCACTTATATGGAGCATTTACGAGCTGTATGTACAGAATAGCGACATGCGGATTAGAATTTCTTTCCTCCTGGCTACATTCCTTTCCGGAGTCGCATTTATTGGCGACTCTATGTGGATACCCGTTTTATTGCTCTTAGGATTAGGGGTATTCCTATTCTATGCGAAAACTATATCTTACAGACTGTTAGGTATTGCTGCTGCCGGTATTCTCGTCATTTTCATCGGATATTCAAGCTACGCGCTTATCCTTGTTCGCTCCGACGCAAACCCTACGATGAACCAAAACACTCCTGACAACGTATTCTCGCTTTCTTCTTACCTTAACCGTGAGCAGTATGGCGAAAATCCGCTGATTTACGGACGACAGTTCTCGTCTACTCCTAAATACATCGTCGATGCAAATGGGGGTGCGACAGCTATGATTACTAAAGGCAAAAATCTTTACGCCAAAGTTGTGAAAGCTGACCCAAGCGAACCTGACAAATACGTGGTGACCGGGCAAAAGGAATCTTACGAATGGACTCCTTGCGTCCTCTTCCCTCGTATGTACAGCCGACAAGGCTCACACCCAAAGGCTTACCTCGACTGGATTGGAGCTTCTCAGTCTGACTTGGTGTCTCAGGAAGTCTCTCCGTATTACAACCCTGACGGCTCTGTCTTTGAATATTACGGACAGCCTTTCACCACTACAATATCCAGACCTACCGCCACTCAAAACCTGCAGTATTTCTTAAATTACCAGTTTAACCACATGTACATGCGCTATTTCCTATGGAACTTTGCCGGCAGGCAAAACGACATCCAGGGCAATGGCGAAGTAAACCGCGGAAACTGGATTTCAGGCTTCTCTTTCATAGACGATAAGCGTCTTGGCGACCAAGACCTCCTCCCTGACGAATACGGAAAAGGAAACAAGGGACATAACGTATTCTACATGATGCCGCTCATCCTCGGACTAATCGGAATGCTGTGGCAAGCATTTTACTCTAAGCGTGGTATCGAGCAATTTTGGGTTGTATTTTTCTTCTTCTTCATGACGGGCATTGCCATTGTGCTATACCTAAATCAGCCGCCAATGCAGCCCCGTGAACGTGACTACGCTTTTGCCGGCTCTTTCTACGCTTTTTCTATTTGGGTTGGTCTCGGTGTCCTCGCCATCGCAAATATGATTAAAGATGCCGCTAAAAAGAGCGGTAAGGCTGAAATCTGCGGTGCTGTCATCGCTGCCGTCATCGGACTAATCGTGCCACTGCAAATGGTATCTCAGACTTGGGACGACCACGACCGCTCCGGCAGATACTGCGCTCGTGACTTCGGATTTAACTATCTCTCAAGTCTCGCGCCTAACTCAATTATCTTCACTAACGGAGACAATGACACATTCCCTCTCTGGTACGCGCAGGAAGTGGAAGGGTACCGAACCGACGTCCGCGTCGTAAACCTTTCATACCTCACAACAGACTGGTATGCAAACCAGATGAAAATCGCCACTGAAGGGGCTCCCGGCATCGATATGAGAGCACAGTCAAGCGAATACGCTTACGATAAACTGCAGTTTAACTATGTAGACGCGGAACAGGCAGACACAACTTTCGTAAATGCACTCGACGCTCTCGACGACCTATACCGTAACGCTAAACTGG
>CALYOL010000064.1 GCA_945231345.1 uncultured Porphyromonadaceae bacterium | reverse complement strand
GCAAAGTTACATAATATTTTTCTACCCACAAAAATAATTTGCCATTAACTAAAACGTAACATGAACAGCAATTCGAAGACCTGATTTGTCTATTCCAGGCATGTCTTTATAAGAAAGACGCCAAACGTAGTCAAGGCGGAGGCATTTAAAAATATTTTCTATGCCAACAGAAGCCTCCATATAAGGTTTCCAATTCATTTCCTCCGGCTGCCTTATTGCGGGGAATAAATATAAATTGTCATGTAATAAAGGGTTATTCTTTTCACTTAACGTACCGGAAACACCGCGGAAACAAAACACCTCACGTAGTTTTAGTTTCTTAAAGTATGGGATGTAATTAAAAATTGCTCCATTTGCCCAATATGTCAAATCCCAAGACACATAACTATCATTTACAAACTCCATTGGATTCATAAGTGCAAAGCTTTCAGGCTGGATTGTGTAAGTAAGGTTTGCATTAGGAATGAGAAGAGAGGGATAGGGTGCTTGTTCCCAAACGTGTCCGCCCTTTATAATCACGTCTGTATATCCAAAAGCAGAAAACCAGAAACGTTTCTGAAAACTAAGTTCGGTCTTATTTATTGCAAAGTTATTTCCAGCAAAATTTTGAGGACCGTATGTGTGTGAAAGCACAAATACGGGTGCATCAAGATTTACAGGAATGCGATAAGATTTAGTCTGATAGAATTTTTCCCCCGGGGCATAGCGAAGTTGAATTGTAAACGTTGTCTCATTAAAATGATTATAAGAATTGTTTGCTGAAGTTTTAAAAGGAACATTGTCTGTAGCTTCCATTCTTTCATGGGTGATATCTGCGCATATCGAGAGATTGTTACGCAACTCAAGTGTATATTCAAGCTTGCTTTTCCTTCTATAAGCAATCAGGAGGTCGTCTTGCCGTTTGAAAGAAAGGACGAAATTGTCAGCATTGGTAAACATGTAGTCTTGACCTATGCGGTGAATATCATAAGTGTGTGAAACCTTTAGCGAATGAATTGGAAACTCGCGCGAATGATACCGCTTTTTGTTAAATGAATACTCCAATTCACCTGAATATTTCATCTTTTCATCTCTTTCACCATACGCAACATATCCACGAGTAAAGACGTGAGGTGAAAGGTTCGCAGTAGTCATTCCACCAAAGCGAAAACGATAACCTTCAAGGTCATTATAACTGATAAAAGTATTTAGTGGACCAACATCAATCTTACTATTTTTGCCAGTCTGAACATATCCTGTAAAAAGAAGTTTTATTGCTTTCTCACTCCAATAATACAATGGAACAGAACGTAATTTTTTGACCATTTCTCCAATACGGTCCTCGCCTTTGCTTGATGGCGTGATTGCGGCTTGATGCCAGAAATCTTCATCTTTGTCGTATGCCGTTTCATCTACTATCTCATTCCCTATTTGACTGAAAATATCAGGGTTTGGATATTCAACAAAACTATGATTATCGTAAGCTGTATTTCTACGAGCGTAAAGTCCTTGGCTTCCCGGAAGAATAGAAAGCTCAATAGTCATATCATCGCGTATTTTTAGTCGCGAACCATCTGCAGCTCGCTCATAATCCTGCAGAATAGACAGATTTTCTATGAAATTCAGATTTATACGAGGGGGGATACGCATATCGACCCTCTTTATAAACATTGTAGTGTCGTTCATTGGCACATATACATGTCCCGTAAAGCCGAAGGTAGCAGTGTTATGTGGAGTGAAGGAAAGTTCTACACATTTTTCATCTCCGATATCAACTGTGTCTGTAAGAAAAAACTTGTAAAAATCAGGAGCAATGCGAGATAGGGGACTGACAAACCTGTTTTGAAGAATAGTTATGTCATTTTGATACAAATCAACCTCACGCAACACGTCTTCAAGGAAAGTTTGTACACTTTCTTCATCAAGAATGTCATCAACTCCCTGACGTTTAATTCCATGAACTATAATTTTTTCTGATTTTGGCTCGCGACGGTATACGATTTGCGATGCCTTTTCCTTTACCGAAACGATAAGCACAGGCTGTCCCGAAAGTTCGCATGTGTCTATATGGTCTTTCAAGAAAGCGAACTTTGATATTTTTTTCTTTGTGGTATCTTCTTCGTAATGAAACCTATTGAGTCCCAAAGAGATACGTTCATATCTGTCATAAGAATAATTGTTGTGAGTCTTTCTCGGGTCTATCTTGTCAGCACCGGCTCTAATTTTCTCCACAAACATCACAGCAGGATTGTTTCGCTTTGAATACTTGTTTTTCTTCTTTTTCACTGTTACTTCAGTGAGTTTTACACCAACTGAAGAAATAGGTATCATTATGGAAGATGCATATCTTGAAAACCTCACATATCGCGTTTTATAACCAAGAACAGAAACGGTCATTTCTATAGTATCGCCCTCAATTTTGGGAATCTGCATTTCTGCATAACCTTTATCATCTGTCAAAGTACCTTGGCGAGACTTTTCTAACTTCAATGCAACAAAAGGAACACCCTTCATAGTCAAAGAGTCTACCACCTGGAAATGTACTTCCGCCCATAACCGAGTCGGGAATAATAAAATGATTGTAGCTATTAAAAGTTTATATAGTGTATTCAAAATATCCAAATTTTTCTGCAAAGTTACGGAAATTTACCGTATAATCAGCAAAATATAATAAAAAAGGTGTTCACACCTGAAATGTGGACACCTTATAGTAATTATGTAGTTTATGCAAATTTACTTTGCTTCAGGGTCAACTCCCCATTGCTGCTGTGCAAGGCGGCGGTAGTTGTTGTAACGCCAAAGAGCATTTGCTTTAGCTGCAGCGAAGAGTTCAGCAGCTTCGTCTGGATATTGTTTGAGAACAGAGGCATAACGCACTTCGCCTTTAAGGAACTCCTCAAATTTATCCCAGTCCGGTTCTTTGCTATCAAGAGTGAATGGGTTCTGACCTTCTGCCTCAAGAGCAGGGTTGTAACGCCAGAGATGCCAATATCCACATTCTACAGCCTTAGCCTCTTCTTGCTGAGACTTACCCATACCAGCCTTAAGACCATGGTTAATACATGGAGCATAAGCTATGATGAG
The DNA here is from genome assembly GCA_945231345.1 of uncultured Porphyromonadaceae bacterium. Classification (GTDB taxonomy): domain Bacteria; phylum Bacteroidota; class Bacteroidia; order Bacteroidales; family Muribaculaceae; genus CAJUPY01. The sequence goes on along the minus strand of CALYOL010000064.1, from coordinate 6,115 downwards.
AGATGGACCATCGTATGCTTCTGCTTCGCGAATAGCCTTGAGAGTCTGAGCATTGTCTGCGCCCATAGCTACTTGCGCTACATAAACATAACCATAAGTAGAAGCGATAAGACCAAGGTCTTTCTTGCGTACTCGCTTACCTGCAGCTGCAAACTTAGCAATAGCACCTACTGGAGTTGCTTTTGAAGCCTGACCACCGGTATTTGAATAAACCTCAGTATCAACAACGAGTATGTTTATGTTTTTGCCAGATGCTACAACGTGGTCAAGACCACCGAAGCCGATATCATATGCAGCACCATCACCGGCGATAATCCACTGAGAGCGTTTTACGATATACTGCTTATGCGCGATGATTTCCTTGCAAAGGTCGCATCCACAAGCTTCGCACAGAGGAATGAGTTTGTCTGCGATTTCGCGTGTAGCAGCATAATCATTGCGATTTTCAAGCCACTGTGCAGCGAGAGCTTTTATTTCATCACTGCAGCAGCTGCAGGTCTGTGTATCCTGCATAAGCTTTTCAATTCGAGCGAGCATTTTCTCGTTTGCGATAGTCATGCCAAGACCGAATTCTGCAAAATCTTCAAAGAGTGAGTTTGCCCACGCAGGACCATGCCCACGTTCATTAGTAGTGTACGGTGTTGAAGGAACAGAACCAGAGTAGATTGAAGAACAACCTGTTGCATTTGCAACCATTTCGTGGTCACCAAAGAGCTGAGAAATAAGTTTTACGTAAGGAGTCTCACCGCAGCCGGAGCATGCACCAGAGAATTCAAAGTATGGGCGGGCGAATTGACTGTTTTTAACGTTAGCCTTGACGTCCACAAGGTGTTGCTTAGAAGATACATTCTTAACACAGTAATCCCATTCTTTCTGAACATCAAGCTGAGTTTCAAGAGGCTTCATTACAAGTGCCTTTTCACCCTTCTTTCCAGGACAAACATCAACACAGTTGCCACATCCGAGACAGTCCATAACGTCAACAGACTGAATGAAGCGCATACCAGCAAATGTCTTACCGATAGCAGCGAGTGTATCAGATTCACCAAATGGAGCAGCCTTCATTTCTTCTGCATCTGCAACGAACGGACGAATAGCTGCGTGAGGACAAACGAAAGCACACTTGTTACACTGGATACAGTTTTCTGCTATCCATTCAGGTACAAATGCTGCAACACCACGTTTTTCGTATGCTGCAGTGCCCTGCATCCAAGTACCGTCTTCAATACCTTTGAAGTCTGAAACCTTAAGGAGGTCACCATCTTGCGCATTGATTGGACGTACGAGCTTATTGATAAATTCAGGGTCATTGTTAGCTGGAGCAGCCTCAACTTCAAGTGAAGACCATGCCGGGTCAACAGTGAGTTGCTTATACTCGTTACCGCGGTCAACGGCTGCATAGTTCTTATCTACCACATCTTGACCTTTCTTACCATAACTCTTTACAATGAATTTCTTCATTTGTTCAACAGCAAGGTCAACAGGAATCACTTCAGTAATGCGGAAGAAAGCACTCTGAAGAATAGTGTTAGTGCGATTACCAAGGCCAATTTCCTGCGCAATCTTAGTTGCATTAATGTAGTAAACAGTGATATTATGGTCTGCAAAATATTTTTTCACTTTAGCAGGAAGGTTTGCTGCGAGTTCTTCGCCTTCCCAAATTGTGTTGAGGAGGAATGTACCGCCATCACGAAGTCCACGAGTCACGTCATACATATGGAGATATGCCTGAACATGGCAAGCAACGAAGTTTGGTGTATTTACAAGGTAGGTAGAACGGATTGGCGCATCACCAAAACGGAGGTGAGAACAAGTGAAACCACCGGATTTCTTTGAGTCGTAAGCGAAATATGCCTGGCAATACTTATTTGTATTGTCACCAATAATCTTAACAGAGTTTTTGTTTGCGCCCACAGTACCATCAGCACCAAGTCCATAGAATTTAGCCTCGAATGTAGATTTATCGCCGAGGGCAACTTCTTCAACCTGTGGGAGAGAAGTGAAAGTAACATCGTCAACGATACCTACAGTGAAGTGATTTTTAGGCATTGGCATTGCGAGGTTATCAAATATAGAGATAATCATCGCAGGTGTAGTGTCTTTAGAAGCAAGACCGTAACGACCACCAACGATAACAGGAGCATCTGCCTTACCATAGAAGCAGCTTAGTACATCCTGAAGGAGTGGTTCGCCATTGCTTCCCGGCTCTTTTGTTCTATCAAGCACTGCAATGCTCTTCACTGTTGAAGGAATAGCAGCGAGGAAATGCTTTGCAGAGAACGGACGATAGAGATGTACTGAAATGAGACCAACTTTCTCACCTTTTTCGAGGAGGAAGTCAATAGCTTCCTGAGCAGCCTGAGTAACACTACCCATAGCGATAATAATGCGTTCCGCATCCTTTGCGCCATAGTAGTTGAAAAGGTGATATTCACGACCTGTAATAGTTGAAATCTTGCCCATATAGTCTTCCACAATATCGGCAACAGCCTCATACTGCTTGTTGCAAGATTCACGATGCTGGAAGAAAACATCGCCGTTTTCAGCCATACCGCGAGCAACAGGAGCTTCAGGGCTGAGAGCACGAGTGCGGAAATCTGCGAGTGATTGTTTGTCGAGGAGTGGGGCAATTTCGTCCTGCTCAATCATTTCGATTTTTTGGATTTCGTGAGATGTACGGAAACCATCAAAGAAATTTACAAAAGGAATACGGCTCTTGAGTGTTGCAAGATGAGCAACACCTGCAAGGTCCATAACTTCCTGAACAGAGCCTTCAGCAAGCATAGCGAAACCTGTCTGACGGACAGACATCACGTCTTGATGGTCGCCAAAGATGCTGAGAGCATGAGATGCTAAAGTACGAGCCGAAACATGGAAAACACAGGGAAGCTGTTCGCCTGCGATTTTATACATGTTAGGGATCATGAGCAATAAACCCTGTGAAGCAGTAAAAGTAGTAGTCAGCGCGCCAGCCTGAAGAGAGCCGTGCACGGCTCCTGCAGCGCCACCTTCTGATTGCATTTCCTGTACTAATACAGTCTCGCCGAAGATGTTTTTACGACCTGCCGCTGCCCATTCATCAACGTATTCTGCCATAGTTGAAGACGGTGTGATAGGGTAGATAGCAGCCACCTCGGTAAACATATAGGCGATGTGCGCTGCTGCTTGATTACCATCACAGGTCAAGAATTTTTTTTCTTTACTCATAATGATTTTTTGTATAAATCTAATTTATTTAGAAATTGGTTAAAATTTTCGTATTCAGTAATTTTCCTTTCAGTCTGCAAAGGTACGATTTTTTTCGCTTTTAACAAAGTATTATTATATGATATTTGCTGATTTTGTATCATAAATGGCACATAAAAGTGTGAAAAAAAATAAAATTCGGCAGAAATATTGTCTAAATGAAGAAAATGACTTAAATTTGCGAGAAATAATCAACATAAAACAAATAACTATCAACAAACACGTAAAAATTTTATCACGATGAATGGAATAAAAATTAGACTCGCTCTAATGAATTTTCTCCAGTTTGCAATCTGGGGTACTTACCTTATTAGCTTGGGTAAATATTTGAGCTCTATAGCTTTAGGTGCAGATATACCATGGTTCTATTCTGTGCAAGGCATAGTATCAATATTTATGCCGGCAATTATCGGAGTAGTAGGTGACAAATATATACAGCCCCAAAAATTGTTAGGAATGTGTCATCTATTAGCGGCTGCATTTATGGGTATGGCATATTACTATTGCGTGACAACGTCTGAGCCACAGTTTGGCACTCTGTTTACTTATTACACACTCAGTGTAGGATTTTATATGCCAACAATTGCATTGTCAAATACAGTTGCATTCTCAATTCTTAAGCAAAACGGACTTGACACAGTTAAGGATTTTCCGCCTATCAGAGTATTTGGTACGGTTGGTTTTGTAGCTGCAATGTGGTTTGTCAATAGTGCTTACCTACATGATGGGAATTTTGGATTATCTCTTTCAGAATCGGGTAGATTTCAAGACAATGAACTTCAGTTAGCTACTTGCGCGATAGTAGGAATTGTCCTTTCAATCTATGCCTTTATGCTTCCTAAATGTCCGCTCACAGAGTCAAAAGACAACCAGACATGGGTAGAGAGATTTGGTCTTGATGCATTTGCGCTGTTCAAGACAAAGAAGATGGCAATCTTCTTCATTTTCAGCATGTTGCTTGGTGTATCACTTCAGATTACAAACGCATATGCCTCTTCTTTTATCAGCCAATTCTCATTAGTTGACTCGGAATCTGCAATTGCTAAAAATTCAACTCTCATCATTTCAATATCCCAAATATCTGAGGCTCTTTGCATATTATTAATCACGTTCTTCCTGAAACGCTACGGCATCAAAAAGGTAATGATGATAGCTATGTTTGCATGGGTACTTCGCTTTGGGTTCTTTGGACTCGCAACAGACGTCAATGCATGGTGGTTTATACCTCTAATTGTAGGTTCAATGATAGTTTACGGCGTTGCTTTCGACTTCTTTAACGTATCAGGAGCTCTCTTCGTATCAAAAGAATCACCGGAAAAATATCAATCTTCTGCGCAAGGACTATTTATGCTGATGACAAATGGTATTGGCGCAACCGTAGGTACACAAGCAGCAGGCTTGGTTGTTAATCACTACTGTAAAAATGAAGGAAACTATATGACTGGTGATTGGTCTACTGTATGGCTGATTTTCTCAGCATATGCGCTGGTTGTATTCTTGCTATTTACCATATTCTTCAAATACAAACACGTACCGGAAAAAGACTAATGATACAATTTTTTGCCCCTGACATAGAAACCACAGGGATTCTCCCCGAGAGTGATTCTGCTCACTGCGTCAGAGTGTTGCGGATGAAGGAGGGAGATATGCTGACTGTCATAGATGGCAAAGGATGGGTTTACGACTGTCGCCTCTTGGATGCAAATTCCAAGAGAGCGGCAGTTGATATTGTTTCCAAAAGGTATCAGCCACTATATTGGAGCAACGATATCACAATCGCCGTAGCACCGACCAAGCATTTAGACCGTATGGAGTGGATGGTTGAGAAGCTGACAGAAATAGGGGTAAATCGCATTGTTCCACTTCTATGCAGATATTCAGAACGAAAGGAAATAAAAACCGAACGATTGGAAAAAATTGCTGTATCTGCAATGAAGCAATCTCTTAAATCCTTTCTACCTGAGATATGCCCAATGACGCCCATTGACGATTTTTTCAAAAACGACAATTCTGAGCAGAAATTTGTGGCGTATTGTGCACCGGAAATCCCTCGCCAGCTACTAAGCCACTTGTATCAAGCTGGGAAATCTACCACAATTTTAATAGGACCTGAGGGGGATTTTTCAGATAAAGAAATTCGGTCTGCAATAGAGCTTGGTTATCAGCCAATTACGCTCGGAGACTGTAGGCTTAGAACAGAAACAGCCGCTATTGTGGCATGTGACACTTGTCAAATATTAAACCAGATAAAATTATAACATGGAAATAACAGAATATCTTTCAACAAATAACTTTTTTCTTCTCGCCGGTCCTTGTGTGATTGAGGGAGAAGAAATGGCTTTGGAAATTGCCGGCAAGGTTTGCGATGTGACGCGCCGCCTGGGTATTCCCTATGTTTTTAAGGGCAGCTATCGGAAAGCGAACCGCTCCAGAATAGATTCCTTTACCGGGATAGGGGATATTGAGGCACTTCAGATACTCAAGAAAGTACGTGATACATACGGGGTACCAGTGGTAACGGACATCCACTCTGTAGACGAGGCTAAAATGGCTGCTGCATACGTGGATATACTACAAATTCCGGCATTTTTATGTCGGCAAACAGACCTGCTGCTTGCAGCTGCAGCCACCGGCAAAATGGTCAATATAAAGAAGGGGCAATTCCTATCGCCTGAGGCAATGAAATATGCCGTGCAAAAAGTACGCGACGCAGGCAATGACAAAGTAGCCATCACAGAGCGCGGCACGACATTTGGTTATCAGGACTTAATAATTGATTACCGAGGAGTGCCTGAAATGCAAAAAAACGGGTGCCCGGTAATCATAGACGTAACACATTCGCTACAGCAGCCAAATCAGTCGGCAGGTG
>CALYOL010000063.1 GCA_945231345.1 uncultured Porphyromonadaceae bacterium | reverse complement strand
GTAATAATAAGAAATAAACGAAAAAAGAGGGTGCACGGCAAGTGTGTCCTCTTTTTTTTGTGTAAAGCAAAATGTAAAGCAGCCAACTATGTTTACTTTATGCTAAACTCCACTTCTTGAGTGGCACCAAGATTGTCCACTACAGTCAGTCGATGGAAGCCCGGAGAGGGGAAAATGTGAATTTGATGAAGATTTTTGGTTGAGCCAAGGTAAGCGCCATCAAGGTTCCAGAAAAGTTCTGCAGAAGAGTTAGTGTGAGATGCTTTGCAAACGATTTGCCCTGTAGCACCGTCAATTCCCCTGACGGAAGACAAAACGCAGCCTTGAGTGGGATAAGAGATTTGCAAAGCGGAGTTTTCTGCGAGAGAGGGATTCTTTAGAGGCGGCAGAGGTCGATATTCAGGATGTGACTGCCGGAAATATTGCTCCATAATTGGCGGCAAAACGAAAAACGACTCAGTGACAGTAGGCTCGCTGCGGTCTGTGACCAGAAAATCACCACCGAGCGACACTTGTGCCTCACGACAGAATGGGCAAACAGCGGCTTTCACTCCATTTCGCGGCAGCAATGCAGGCTTGGAATCATTGCAGAAACGCGAAGCGAGATGTCCTGAATGGCAGCAAACGTCTGTGATTACACCCTCATTTTCGTCAGGCTTGTCAAACCATGTGGAGTGAGGCAACAGGTCAAATATATCGAACAGCACGGGACCTGCGGCGCGAGCACCGGTAAGGTCCGGCACTCCGCCACCGGCAGCATTTCCTACCCAAACGCCAACGGCATATTCAGGTGTCACGCCCACCGCCCATGCATCCCGTGCACCATAGCTCGTACCCGTCTTCCATGCGACATTCCTGACAGAAACGGCGCGGTGACGGTCTATCATATCCGGTCGGTTAACCTCACGCATAGCTTCAAACGTATAGTGGAGGGCAATGCGGTCGCGGAGAGGGAAAAATGGCAGTGCTGTGGTATCTTGATAGCATAAAGACATTGAAGCATAACACTTTACGACATCAATCAGTCTAACTTCCGCACCACCAAGAGCAATTGAAAGCCCATAACTGTCGGCACTTCGCGAAATTGACGCAAAACCACAATCTCTGAGAGTCTCCACAAAATGCGCTACGCCATATTGCCTAAGGAGGTGAACAATAGGCACGTTAAGCGACTGTGCGAGCGCCTCATCTGCGGGGACAGCACCTGAAAAAGCGCCATCATAGTTTTGCGGAGAAAAGCCTCCAAAGTCAGTTGGAACGTCGATGAGGAGCTGTTGTGGCAGGATAAAGCCCTCCTGGAGAGCTGCGGCATAAAGGACGGGCTTGAGGATACTACCGGAAGAGCGGCTTGCCCTCACCATATCCACGCAGCATCCCTCTCTGTATTCGTCAGACTCGGCATTACCGCAATAAGCGATAACAGCACCCGTTTTCACATTTACTACAACGGCGGCAAGGTCTTTAGCACCACGTTGCGCCAACATACTGCGGTGATTTCGCGCAAGTTCCATAACACGATTTTGCAATGACAAGTCTATATCCGTAACAGTGTGCTTACCATGCTCAGCAAACCAATAATAATCCACGAGATGCGGAGCAAGCTGCGGCATTGAGTACGGCTCACCTATCAGAGGTTCTTCAATGGCGAGTTCATATTCCTCCAGTGTCAGTTCACCATCATCAAATAGTTTTTTAAGCAGGCGGTTACGCTTGGCGAGCAGCCTGTCGCGATTTTTGGCAAGATGGATAAGCGATGGACTGTTTTGCAACACGGCAAGTGTAGCAGCCTCAGCCCAAGAAAGGTCTGCACCATCATCGCCAAGGTAACGCCACATCGCCGCGTCAATGCCTACCACATTTCCGCCAAAGGGAGCATGAGAGGCATACAGGGCAAGTATTTCATCTTTACTGTAAGTCAATTCAAGACGAGTAGCCATAAACATTTCCACCAGTTTCTGCCATACGTTACGAGGCTTTTGGCGAGACATACGTATTACCTGCATGGTAATTGTGCTGCCGCCGCTGACAACGTGTCCACCGGAGATATTCTGCCATGTTGCACGCAAAAGCGAGAACGGATTTACGCCTGAATGAAAGTAAAAATACTCATCTTCAAAGAGCAACAACGCTTTACGAAACTTTTCCGGAACGGTGTCGCAGGGAGGAAACCTCCACTGCTCATCGTCAGCCACACGGGCACCGAGGAGCTCGCCATTACGGTCCACTACCACCGTTGAATAAGGCACCCCCTCAAAAAGGTCGGCGGGGAGGCAGAAAAGCCAGAGAATTGCGATGGCGGCTACGGGCATTATGATTAGCCACCTCTTGAAATCTTTCATTGCGGAATGACATCAATAAATTTGGAGGAAGTGAGTGCACGGCAAGCAGGATTGTACATATCCTCGCAGACAGTAGCAGGAAAAACAAAATTTCCGGCGTATGCAGCGCGGAGACGTACCTTAAACGTCATGGAAGAGCCTGCATTCATAGGGAAATAATATGATATACGGTCGTCACGAATATCAAGATTGCTAATACTTGAGTCACTGTTCAATCGTTCGTTCCATATTTCCCAACCTGATGGGACAGCAAAAGTGAGAGCCATGCTTTCAGACGATTCAACAACATTTTTCACCGTAATTCTCGCAACAAACACTTGTCCCTGCTTGAGTTTAGTGACGTCAATAATACCACCACGGTTATCAACATAGTCAATGCTCAGAATTACGCCTTTAGATACCGGTTTAACTTTCTCTTCAGGGCGAGGTTTTCTGACAGAGGAAACAGTGAGATATACATTACAGTTCCCTGTGTTTTTGACAGTTATAGAGCCTGTGGCAGAAATAGTCTTCACTCCCTTAATACCCTTAATTGTGAGCGGAGTCTTGCCCTTTTCAGTCACTGTAACACATCCTCCATCACCCTTCTCAGAGATGAGAGACATAGCAGATGAAACAAATGCAATCTCCTGAGTATTAGCGGCATTGACACTAAACTTGGCAGAAATGTCACGAGCGATTTCCAGTGCTTTCACTTTGTTTCCGACATAAAACCAGTCCTCAAGCTCCATAGCTCGGTCGCGGATAGGAGAATAGAATGCGTAATAATTGCCGGCAATTTCAGGCATGGCGGCGGCTTTATCAGCTATTTGCGCCGCTACGTCTTTCCGTCCTGCGATGGCGTATGCGGCAGCGAGGCGCAACATAGCTTGTCGAGACAAGGATTTAGACTCACGCAACTTGTTCATCTGCGCAGTGAGCGAAACTCCTGATAATGAGAGCGTATACAGGCGGTATGCCTGAACTAAATCAGCACAATCAGCGGTGGAATGACGATATTTTCTTGCGGAGGCAGTCTGATAAGTCACCCAGTTATCAATATTTGTCTTGTTAACACTAAACCCTTGTCGTTTAGCCTCATACAGCACTTCACCAGCCATATTAGTCACCCAATTATGTGGCTCAGAGTCAGAGTCCCAATATGCGAAACCACCTCCAGGCAACTGCCTTGAGAGAAGTCGTGGCAGTAATTTCTCAATAAGTTTTTCCGCACGCATTTTATCGTCAGCGGAAAGGAACTCACGACAGCGGAGAAGGAAAATAAGGCGAGATGCAAGTTGTTCGCTGCAAAGATGAGGATAACTATCTACATAATTAAAAGCTGCAGAATAATCTATCGCAGGTCTTGAAGAAACAGCGGCGGAGATGCCTGAGCCGAGAGTCAAACCATGTTCTTTTCCGGAGTTAAGGACGATAGTATTAGAGGAAGAAATGACAGGGTTACGATTGACAACGTCAACATAGATAGTCTCAGTGGCGGTCTGCTTACCAGAAGTGGCAGTAACCACGATTTTTGCCTTGCCCTCAGAGTTTCCGCACTTAAGTTCAAACTGCGCAATCTTGTCAGCCTTTCCTGAGAATTTCATGGTCTTGCTTCCAGTTCCTGATAAAGAAGCCGCACCGGAAACAGTGGCAGAGACAGTAACATCACTGATGCCCTCTTCTGTGACAAAAACGTTTACCGGAAGTTTTAGGCAATCGCCACATGAAAGTTGCGCAGGGAGAGAAGGGAGAACCATCAATGGAGCACATACAGCGACAGTCTTATCGCTGCTGCCATAGCTGCCTGAGTGCGCAGCCACAACCATTACACGGAGCGAGCCCACATACATCGGGAGCGTGATTTTGTGAGATTTAGAGCCACCACTGAGAGTGAACGGACCTAAAAATTTCACCACAGGATTATACCGTTTCTCCTTACCGGCAGAAATCCTTAACGCCTCGTCGCCACCAATGCTGAGCACAGAGCGGAACTTACCTGTTACGGCTCCAATGACATTGTCAAACATGTCGTAAGTATTGACACCGAGGTATTCACGACGGTTCATTGCTTTCCAGATAGCCGGAGTCTTGTAAGAGGAGATGTCCAGAAGACCTTCATCTACAATGGCGAGAGTGTAGGTCATAGGCTTCCCGTCTTTTTCGCGAATGTTTACTGTAAAAGGCTGCTGAGGCAGTACTTCGTCAGGAACGGAAATTACCGGGCAAAGCACAGAACGAGGATTTACGACATTTGCTCCCTGCACTCCATACATACGGATAGGCATATCGTTTACGGTCTGTGAATGACGCTGCAGCATAGTTGCGAAGACGTAAAAGTTTGGAGCCATCTCAGGAGTGACGAGGATTTTGTGTGCCGTCTCTCTGTTTGCGCTTGTATTAACCCACCGGCGGGAAATCACTTTGCTTCCATTTTCGATAGACAACAGCACACGCGCACCTGCAGCCTGCGGGAGATAAACAGTAGCATATTCTCCCACCTCATACGAAGCCTTGTCGAGTCTAAATGGCAATATGACAACAGACTCAGTAGGGTCGTCTTGAGCATCATAACGCCATTCCGGACGTTCCATGGTGATTACACCGCCTGTGGCATGACCACCGCAGTGAGAAACGTAAACGAGGTATCTGCCACGGTCTTCAGCCTCCACTCTCAGTGAAAAATCGCCTTTTCCGCCAACCGTAGTGATTGAGCCGGAAGCAATGAGTTCTGCAGACTGCTCCGTCACATATCGGCTGAGTGATTTAGGGTCGTATTCAATCCACCAGTTAGTGCTCAAGCGATAGACTTTGTATGAAACCTGCGCATTGACAGCCTTTCCGGCGCCATTGACTGTAACGACCGGGAATTTGACGTTTGTTCCGGTTGAAAATTCGCCTTCCTTCAAGTCTATGCCGACATAGGCGGGGAACGGAGAGAAAGAGACAGACTGTGATGAGATGCTCTCCTCTCCACCGGCCTCCATTACGCTCGCCGTGATATTTGCGGCATATATTCCCATTCCCTCGCCCTGCTGTGGAGGAGTGTAAGAAAACTGAGCATTTCCGGCATTGTCCAGAAAGCCTGTTTTCAGTTCATACTCGCTCTCAACACGCTCCTTGAGCGGATTGCAAAAAGTGTATTGGCTATATGAGTCAAAAGGTTTAGGGTTTGGATAGAGTGCCATATTTACACGATATTGCAATCCTGTAGCTGCCGGACCGGAGAGCCACTTGGAATTAAGTGTGAAATTTCCAGGTTTACCAGCCTCGAGCACAGAAGGCATTTTAAGATTAACTTTCAAGCGGTTAGGCTTAATGGTTTCAATTCTGACAGTATGCACAAACTTTCTGCCACCGACCTTAAATTCCGCTTTCCAAGCACCTGTGGGAGCCTCCTCCGGAGTGTGTGCAGTGAATACGTACATACCGTCAGTTCCTTTAGTAAGAGTCTTAGAATCAAATAGCTGGCGAGAAGGTGTATAGAGCTCCATAGTGACCGGATAGTTATCAGGAAGGGTGTGATTTTCATCCTCCACCACGAGAGTAAGATAAATGTCGTCGCCGGGTCTCCACACGCCACGTTCACCATAAACGAAACCTTTAATTCCGTCTTCCACATTCTCTCCATCAACGTCAAAACTGCTCACAGGCAGTTCACGCCCACCGACAACTTTGCAATAAGAAGTCTCACTGCCTTTTGTCACTTTTACGATAAACGGTATGCCAGCCAAAGCGAAGTCTGCAAAGCCATTGGCATCGCTCGTGGCAGAAGCAATTTTACACAGCTGATAGTTGTAAACCTCGACATTAGCGCCCTGTAAAGGCATTGCGGACATAATGTCTGTCACAGTCACCCACAACCTCTTAGCGTTTGCAGTCTTTGCGATTACTCCAATTCCTGAAGCAACGATATTCCTGACAATCATATGTTCGGAATTCAAATAGTAACTGTCTTTGGTAGGGTCGTCGCTCTCTTTCCAATTATAAAGTATCGGTCTCGTATCAGTTGGGATTACGTTAGCTTCGTAATTGCAATTTTCCCACTTATCACGCTCAGCCTCTGTGACTCCGTCAATAATTTTGAAATCGTCGGGTTTCTCTCGTCCATAAAGCGAGTATTCCTTGCGGAACGTGATACGAATCTGATAAATAGCACCCGGCTCCTTGCGGAAAAGCCCATGAAGGTTTATTGAGAAATTTTGCCACTGGTGCAAGTTTAGTTTCTTGTCAGAGTCGAGCCTGACAGTGTGGCTATAAATTAGCTTACCATACCTATTGAGGCTATAATACCAATCATCGTCGTAATCTGACGTCTGTAAAAACCTCATCACGTTAGAGGTGTATATTTTCACCACTCTAACATCTACAGCGGCAAGGTTTACGGCACGGAAAGGGAGAGTAAGGTTATTCCCGTCCGGCAGGACATGCCCCGTGAAAGGGAGTTCAACTGCCGGGGGAATAACTTCCTGCTCAAAAGTCTGTTCAAAATCAGAAGAAAGTTGCTGTCCGTTTCGCGCTTTGACGAGCTCAGAGACGCGCAAAGTGAGAGATGGCAGTCCGTTAGCGGTATAGTAAACCTTGACTTTAGCCCCATTTCGCTCAATCTTGACATTTTCAATCTCGTCGATAGACACAAGCCCATCAAGGCTTTGCTCAGAGGAGAGAGGCTGAGAAAATTCAAGTTCAATGTAAGGCTCTGCCGTTTCACGTCTTTCTGCGGACATGAGCACGAAATCAGCCAAACCCGGCACACGGACAGACATTTCATCACACTTATAACCTAAAACATTGCTAAATCCTATTTTTGCTGTATAATCTTTATTTTTTCTCTTAATCCCCTTAGCGACAAAAGCATAGCAGTTGTCTTTATCTGTGGGTGTAAATGTAGTGTATAGTGCAGAGCCGTCGCATTCAATCATATCACTCTTCAATTCTTCTTGCACAGGCGGAAAACTGAAAAGCAATTTGCCTGAAATCTTAACATTCTGCGCATTATCAGGGTCGATAGACAGATGCAGGTCCTCAAACATCATTTGCCTAATCTCCACATAAAAATCAAAGGAGAAATCTTTAAGCGTATCCACGTCGGTAAGTTCAGATAGGCGCACCCAGCAAGTGTATTTCTTTCCTTCTTTCAAAGCGCCCTTCTCCGGCACAAAGTCTATGAAATAACCGCCCGGTGAAATTTCAGCAGTGCCGTCAATGCCGCTACTGAAGTAGAAAACGTCATTGAGGTCACAGTCCTTTTTGATGTGTTTGCGAAGAGAGTCAGTAGCCTCGACACGAATTATCGCGTCAGGGTCAATCCTTGATGGTGTAAAAGCAGCAATCCATTTTTGCGCTTCCACGTCGGTCATAGGCTCAGAGGTGCAAGCGGTCAATAAGCCTAAAAAAAACAGTGTGTAGAACGATTTGAGCAGGAATTTTTTCATGTCTTGTGATTGTCTAATTGTTTAGCTATTTGTTAATTTCATGTCACAAAGTTACGTAACACACTGATACTATGCAACATAAAAGCAGCGCAATGTATAAACGTGGCTGTTTACTGTATAAAATCACGTTTGGAAGGCGGTTTTGTACATTCTGTGATATATAATGGTGTAAAATTGGAAAAATTCTATTAACTTTGCATCGTCAAAAATAGGTCATAACTGCGCAACAGATGAGTAAGCACTTGGTCATATCCACATCGGTAGAACTGGTGAGAATTAAGCCGGAGAATATAGTATATATATCCTCTGACGGGAATTACTCATCAATCATGCAAGTAGACGGAGAGGTGCGAACGGTGACTGTGCAATTAGGCATGATAGAGGACCTGATTAACACGCAGCTTGGCACGTCCGGCTCACTGTTTATCCGCACGGGGAAAAGCCTAATCCTAAACCGCAACTATATTTACTACATAAATCTGACACGCCAAAAACTGATAATGTCTGACGCTGCAAAGTTCAGCCATATCCTGTCGGCGTCGAAAGATGCACTGAAGCAAATAAAGGAGCTATTAGAAAAAGAGGACTGATTTATGGAAATATTTAATGACATAGACGACAATCAAATCCGGGTCTTGGGTACGTCCGACAATGAGACAGGAAACAATGAGCATGAGACAAAGGAGAAAAAGCCATGGAAAAAGTGGCTAAAAATCCTCGGCATCATCTGCCTCTCAATTTTGGGGCTAATACTTCTTGCCGCGATATATATGATTGTTTCATTCAGCTTTTCTGCACCACCGGAGGAGGATGTTATAGAGGATGAACTCGGCATGGAAGTGTATCCTGAGGACTACATAGAGCCCCAGGGTATAAATGTGGAGCAAATAGCAGACAACATTCCCGGCTATTGCGAAATCCGCGATACAATGATGAATGATATCCAGATGAAGATTTATATTCCTCACAATGCGGTACCGACACTGCATGTGGGCAAAATAAATTATAACGATGCTGAAGTGGTATATGCGGCGCAGGCTGCAGACTATCGCGCAGACAATGGCAAGATTTTGGGCGCATACGTATTGAAAGGCAAGCCACTGGCATGGGGACTGACAAAAAAAGGATATTGTGCCATAATAGACGGGAAAGTGACAGTGGGCGTAGCAGACAATTCACCACTTTTTGAGGAAGCTACTGCCACGGATGGGTATTTCTTCCGCCAATTCCCTCTGGTAGAAGACGGGAAGCTGTATCACCGGACACATAAGGGAAAGTCTATCCGCCGCGCAATCTGCGACTTTGATGGGAATATCATAATGATAGAGACCCTCTCGCAAGAGTCTATGCATGATTTTTCACAGGCACTCGTAGACCTTGGCGCAGACCAGGCAATATACCTCACAGGAGGCTCTACATACGGCTGGGCAGTAGATGCAGAAGGAGTGCGTCATGAATTCGGTATAAAAAACAGAAGACCGCACCGCAATATCAATTATATAGTGTGGAGGAGGAAGAAATAACCTCAATTATTTCACAAACGCTTACTTTTTTT
>CALYOL010000062.1 GCA_945231345.1 uncultured Porphyromonadaceae bacterium | reverse complement strand
GCTTTGGCTGTTCTACTTTTACCTGAGGCTTTTTTGGTTCTTCTTTAGGTTCTTCCTTAACTTCGGCCTTTGGCTCAGACTTAGGCTCTGGCTTTGCTTGGGCCTTGGGCTCTTCTGTTTTTGGCTCTGAAACAGCCTGTTGCGCCGTCTCTGGTTTTGCAGCAGGTTTTTCCTGAATAGGATTTCCGTCTTTATCAAGAGCTATTTTGCCAATAACCTTAGGACGCTGAATTGTCTCCACGGGAACTTTAACTTCCTGTGCCTCTGATTCTTTTGCGGTCTTTTTGCTCTGTTGACGGTCAGACGAGAACTGTTCAGAACGTGTCTTTAAGTCCTTATCACTTTGAAAATGTTTCACCAAGAGGTCTACGACAGTCTCGTCAATACGGGCATTAGGACTGTCTTCAACCTCGATACTATTTTTACGCAAAAACTCTATAACTGTTGGAAGAGCAATGTTAAGGTCTGTTGCGATTTTACTGATTTTTGTTCTCGCCATGTATATTATCTATTCAATTTATTTTTTGTGGTTAATGTAAATTTTGAAAGTGTTGTTGCTTTAGTCTTCAAATTCTGCCTTGAGAACACTAATTACGTTATCAATAGTCTCTTCCTCGAGGTCTGTTTTCTTTATGAGCTCATCACGAGGAATTGCAAGAACATTCTTAGCTGTTACGCAACCAACTTCCTTGAGTGTGTCAATAATCCATTCATCGATTTCATCTTTGAATTCATCAAGATAGATATCATCTTCAAATTCTTCTTCTACGTCACGGTAAACGTCTATAACATAGCCTGTGAGCATTGATGCAAGCTTTATGTTCATACCTCCCTTACCAATTGCAAGTGAGACCTCCTCTGGGCGGAGGAATACTTCTGCTTTCTTTTCTTCCTCATCAATACGGATAGAAGAAATCTTTGCCGGAGATAGTGCGCGTTGGATGAATAGCGAAGGATTTGATGTATAATTGATTACGTCAATATTTTCATTGCGTAGTTCGCGTACAATACCATGGATACGTGAACCCTTAACCCCAACGCAGGCACCTACTGGGTCAATACGGTCATCGTAGCTTTCTACTGCAATTTTAGCTCTTTCGCCAGGAATACGCGCAACGGCACGGATATTGATGAGCCCATCGTGAATTTCAGGTACTTCAAGCTCGAATAGACGACGAAGAAAAGCTGAATTTGTACGTGATACTGTGATTTTAGGGTTATTATTGCGATTATCCACATTTACGATTACGGCACGCACCTGCTCTCCTTTACGGAAATAATCTCCCGGGATTGATTCACTTTTAGGTAGGAGGAGTTCATTCTTTTCGTCATCAAGAAGGAGTGTTTCTTTGCTCCATGTCTGATATACTTCACCGGTAATAAGTTCACCTTCCAGCTCTTTAAACTTTGAATAAACTGCCTCTTTCTGCAGGTCAAGAATTTTAGACTGGAGTGTCTGGCGTAGGTTGAGGATAGCACGGCGACCAAACTTCGCAAAGATAATTTCCTTTGTGTGCTCCTCGCCTATTTCTACTTCCGGGTCATTGTCTGCCTGCGCATCAGAAAGTGAAATCTGTAGATTTGGGTCTTCAACCTCACCATCTGGCACTACAACAAGGTTCTGGAAAATCTGCACATCACCATTATCAGGGTTCATGATTACGTCAAGGTTTTCGTCAGTTCCAAACATTTTTGAAAGAACGTTTCGGAATGACTCCTCAAGGACGCTAATCATCGTTGTTTTGTCTATCTTTTTTAGTTCCTGTAGTTCCTGGAAAAGCGCCACCATATCCGGGGCTTGCTCTTTTTTTGCCATAGTCGTAATAAGTAGTATTGTGAGTTTTTTTAATTATTTATTTCAAAATTTAATTAGATAGCAAGCCCGCTTGCAGTTTTCGTAGCTTATTGTTGTGCGCTCTGCCCTTATGACAGGCTTTTTCTTGCCTTCTTCTTTTACCTTCACAGGATATTCGATTGTGAAAGTATCTTCTGAGACCTCTACAAGTATTCCTGTGAGTTTTTTGCCGTCGCGAGTGAATACTTCTATCTCATTGCCTATATTTTTTTCCCATTGGCGCTTAACCTTAAATGGAGAGGTAAGACCTGCGCTTCCAACTTCAAGTTCGTAGTCTTCTACTTCGCGGTCAAATTTCTCTTCAATTTTGCGAGTAATTTCAGCGCAAGTATCTACGTCCATGCTTTCATCGCTGTCAAGTTCCACTACAATGTTGTTGTCAGCAGAGACCTTGATATCTACGATAAACATAGATGTGCCCTGAATGGCGCTTTCTACTGTTTCTGTAAGTAACTGCTTATCTATCATAAATTATACAATAAAAAGAGGAAGCCTTGAGCCTCCTCTGATTCTTTGCTACAAAGTTACAAATTTTCTCGCTAATACGCAATTATTTAGCCTTTACATCTTAGCTACAATGAAAATTATAACTTTGTTTAACAAATTCCATAGGTGATTTAACCTTTATTAAAGGCATGGCGCGTTTAATCAAATACATTAGGGAATGCTTCCTGAACATCATCCTGCTGCTCATATTGTCCAAAATCTTCTTTTTCACAGATATCAAAATTTGGAGATGGGAAAACTGACGACTGTGAATAAGGCAGGGTCTTATCTGCATAAACCTTATTTATGTACAATCCATAAATTGGAAGTGCCATTGAAGCTCCTTGTCCGAATGCCATGGTGTTGAAGTGTATATAACGCTCTTCTCCGCCTACCCAAACGCCTGAAACAAGTTCAGGAGTGAACCCCATAAACCAGCCGTCTGAGTTTGAGTTTGTAGTTCCTGTCTTACCACCCATTTGAGCAGTAATATTATACGGTGGGCGACGCAATCGGTTACCCGTACCACCATCTACCACATTTAGCAATATTGATACTATTTTGAAATACGCCTTCTCGCTGATTACCTCTGTATGCTTTGTGGTAAACTCCGCAAGATTATTTCCATTCGCATCAGCGATAGCTGTGACAAATACCGGCTCGGCACGCATACCGCGATTGGCAAAGGCAGAATAAGCTCCCACCATTTCTTTTACTGAAACTTCACATGAACCAAGGCATAGAGAAATTACTGGGTCAATATAGTTTGTTATACCGAAATTGTGCATATTTCTCACAAGCTGAGCCGGAGAGAGCTGAGCCATAAGTCGGGCGGAAATCCAGTTATTGGAGTTAGTAAGTGCCCAGCGCAAATCAACCATCTCCCCTATTCTCGCCTTGCCTGCATTACGCGGTGACCAGGGACGACCGTTCTCATCGGTTAGCGTAGGCTGCTCATTAAGGAATTCATCACATGGTGTATACCCCTCCTCCATAGCATAGGTGTAAAGGAACGGCTTAATGGTAGAACCAATCTGCCTGCGTCCTGTCGATACCATGTCATACTGAAAATATGTAAAGTTAGGACCACCAACATACGCCTTGACATAACCCGAAACAGGGTCCATTGACATAAATCCTGTGCGGAGAAAATGCTTATTATAGAGAACAGAATCTCGTGGAGTCATCACTGTATCTACAGGACCATCATAAGTAAACACTCGCATATCCACAGGTGTATTGAATGCTTTGGTGATTTCCTCCTCTGATGCACCGTTTTTCTTCATTATACGGTACCGGTCTGTCTGCTTTAACGAGCGATTAATAATACTGTTTATCTGAGACTGAGATATCTCTTCACGGTTTGTTGTATATGGCGCACAGGAAACGCCTTTCTTTTCACGGAAAAACTGAGCTTGAAGAGATTTCATGTGCTCTACCACTGCCTCCTCCGCATACCTTTGCATACGGGAATCTATTGTTGTATATATCTTCAGCCCGTCTGTATATATATCGTATTTAGACCCATCTGGCTTAGGATTCTTTTCTATCCAACCATATAGTGGATTATTTTCCCACGCAATGGAGTCATCTACATATTTTTGTTTCTCCCACTCAAAATAATCACCGAGTTTGGGTTTCTTTGCAGTGAGATACCTGCGTAATTCCTCGCGGAAATACGGAGCAAGACCTTCTTTATGGTCTACCTTATGAAAGTCAAGTTTTATTGGTAAAGCACTCAGCGAATCTAATTGAGCCTGTGTTATCATGTCCTCCTTATACATTTGCTGAAGAACCGTGTTACGTCTATTTCGAGTACGTTCTTCACGACGCACAGGATTATAATATGCCGGATTCTTCACCATACCTATGAGCATAGCAGCCTCCTCTATATTCAAATCTTTAGCATCTTTGCCGAAATATACATAAGCAGCAGATTTAATACCAACAGCATTATATAAGAAGTCAAACTGGTTGAGATACATCTTTATAATCTCATCTTTGGAGTAGTAACGCTCAAGTTTTACTGCTATCATCCACTCTATTGGCTTCTGGAAAGCACGCTCTAAAACACTCTCAGAAGATGGCGAAAACAGTTGCTTTGCAAGCTGCTGGGTGATAGTAGAACCACCACCCGCATTTTTGTTTTGCATGATGAGTGTTTTGATTATCACTCGCCCTACAGCACGCAAGTCTATTCCTGAATGGTCTTCAAACCTCGCATCTTCAGTAGCAACAAGAGCCTGTATTACATAAGGCGAAATATCTTCATAGTCCGCATATACTCGGTTTCCCGTATTTCGAAAATATCTGCCAAGTTCTTCTCCATCAGCAGAATATACAACTGTAGCAAATTTATCTTGTGGATTTTTAAGTTCCTCTACCGGAGGCATATAGCCTATCCAGCCATTGTATATCAGAATGAATATTAGGAATACAAGTACAAAGCCAAAGGCAAAAAATGCCCATAGCCATTTTATGATTTTCCACGTGAGGGTGGAAGGCTTTTTCTGTTCTTTTTTTTCTTCTGTGTTTTCTTCTGCCATTGTTATTGTGGTTTTTAGTGGCTGCAAAGATAATAAGAAATTTTGTAATTTTATTCTATGAAATCCTTAAACATTAATTTCTACAAAAATAGGCAAGCATCGCCATACGACAAGAAACGGAAATCATTGTTCAACGCATAGTCATATATTTTTCGCCAATCACCTTGTACAAAGGCTGATACAAGCAACAATAGCGTGGAGCGTGGCTGGTGAAAGTTTGTCACCATACCCTTCACTACTCGATAGCTATACCCGGGCGCAATTATGATGCGTGTTGAAGCTATTAATGTTGCTATTCCTTTCTCGTCAAGATAATTTAGAATATTCCGCATTGATTCTCCAATAGATAGATTCGGATGTGATTCTTCATAAGGATACCATTGCGGTACTTCTCCGCTAAAAAGCCCCTGACTTATTAGGCATCCAATATGATATAGCGACTCAAGTGTGCGTACAGAAGTTGTGCCTACCGCAATTACCCTACGTTTTGTCGTGGCAAGCTCTTCTATTAGGCTACGTTCTACAGCTATAAATTCCGAGTGCATTTGATGCTCTCCTATACTGTCACTTTTTACTGGCTGAAACGTACCTGCACCAACGTGTAGTGTAAGCTCACGTCGTGGAATTCCAAGCATAGAAATTTTATCAAGCAGAGAATCTGTGAAATGAAGACCCGCTGTAGGAGCTGCTACAGAGCCATCGATATGGGAATATACTGTTTGATAATCTGTTGAATCTGTTTCTTCTGTATTGCGGTTTAGATATGGAGGAATTGGGATTTCTCCTGCCGCCTCTATTATTTTGGCAAATGTGACGTCACACTGATTTCCGTCTGATGTTGTCCACGTAAATTTAACCTGGGAGGCATTTCCAAGCTTCTCTTCTCGTGTTGCCGTGAGAATTATATCTTGTCCTTCTACGGTTAGACTTTGCGTGAGATTTCCGTCTTTCCACTTCTTTGAGTTTCCTACAAAGCATAGCCATGAGCACGTGTCTGTTACCGCAAAATTTTGAGCGTAATCCCTCGGGAATGACGGCTCAAGGCAGAATATTTCTATAAGAGCACCCGCACCCTGGACTGTTGATTGTTTATGAAATCTAAGGCGCGCATTAATAACTCTTGTATTATTGTAGATTAGCATAGAATCTGCCGGAAGTAATTCAGGCAGTTCTGAAAAGATATGTTGAGATATTGTGCCGTCGGATGTGCGCACAAGTAGTTTGCAATGGTCGCGCTGCGCAAGTGGGTGCTTGGCTATTCGTTCATCCGGCAGGTTGTAGTCAAAGTCTTGGATATTCAGTTGTTGTGGAGTCATTACGGAATAATCAGTAGTAAGTTGTAACTATTATTTTAGGTAAATTTTGCCTTCTTCAAGTCGTTCTACTGTAGCAAGGGATATCACGTCATAGCCTTCTTTACGCAGTTCATCTCCCCCTCCCTGAAATGCTTTCTCTATTACGAAGCCCATTGCCTCTATAGTGGAGCCTGACTGTGCACATAGGTCTATGATACCTCTCGCCGCATTGCCGTATGCAAGGAAATCGTCAATAAACACTATATGGTCTTCTGGAGTGAGATAGTCTGCAGAAATGCTCACAGTATATGTTCTGTCTTTAGTGAATGAATGAACGTCTCTGATATAGAAATTATCAAGCGTCTTAGGCACTTTTTTCTTAACGAATACCACCGGAAGCTGCATTACGTAGCCCAGCATAACCGCCGGCGCAATTCCGGATGCCTCAATGGTCACGATTTTGTTGATAGGTTTGCCGTCGAGTTTGGTTGCAAATGCCCTCGCAATATCCATCATCAGGTTTGGGTCAAGCTGATGATTTAGGAATGAATCCACTTTTAGGATGCCACCCGGCAGCGATTTACCTGCCTGTAAGATACGTTGCTTTAATTTTTCCATATCGATGTCGAATATAAATTTATATAACTTGAATTGCCTTATTCACGATAATAAATTCGTTTAACACGTTCTGAAATTGAAGTTAGTATTTCGTATGGTATCGTGCCAAGTGTATCGGAGAGCGTTGTGATAGGTATGTGCTCGCCGAAGATTTCTACACGGTCGCCAATTTTACAGTTGCAGTCTGTCACATCTACCATGCAGATATCCATGCAGATGTTTCCAATTGTTGGGCATAGTTTGCCATTGATGTAGAATTTTGCATTTCCGCAGCCAAGGTGCCTGTCAAGTCCGTCTGCATAGCCTATAGGAATTGTTGCAATGCGGGATTGACGGGTTATTTTTCCCCGCCTTGAATAGCCTATTGTATCGCCGGGCATACGGTCACTGATTTCTATGATAGTAGAATACAGTGCCGCAACGGGGCGTAGTTCTGTCTCGCTTCCGTCATTTAATACAGGTATGCCATAAAGACCTATGCCAAGGCGCACAAGCTCATGCTGATACTTAGGATAACGGAGTATGCCGGCTGTATTCAGTATATGGCACTTTATGCTATACGGGAGGCTATTGCGCAACACAGCCACCATCGTCTCAAATGTCTTGAGCTGATTTTCGGTGTATTCGTTCATGTCTGGACAGTCTGCTGTCGCAAGGTGAGAAAATGTTGACGAAACCTTGAGAGCTGTCTGAGACGTAAGTATTGCAATCGCTTTAGGGAGAGTACTCTCATTAAATCCAAGTCGGTGCATCCCTGTATCTAACTTTATATGAACAGGATAGTTAGACAGATTACTCTCTTGAGCTGCTTTAAGTATTTCTCCTAATATCTCTATATTGTACACTTCCGGCTCCAGCTGATATTCAAACATGATACGGAGGTTATCAGCACGGGGATTAAGCACGAGGATTGGCATTGTGATACCTGCCTTGCGAAGTTCAACACCCTCATCAATTACGGCTACCGCTATTGCTGCCGCTCCCTGCGACTGTAGAGTCCGTGCAAGCGCAAGTGACCCTGTTCCATACCCTGCAGCCTTGAGCATACAGATTACACCGGTATCACGGCGAAGCTTGCTACGGAAGAAGTTATAGTTATGCACCACGTTATCCAAATTAACTTCCATCACTGTCTCATGCTGCTTCTTCTCCAAAAGCGACACTATTCGCTCCATACCGCTGCCAGGGTTCCCCTTTATGAGTATTACAGCATCTTTATATCTGGCGGTGCTTATTTCCTTTGTCGTGTCGCCACCTTCATGAACCAAATCAATTGATAGCCCGATATTCTCAAATCCCGCTTTTACTATTTCATTGCCAAATATTTCATCTTTATATTTGTCATCCTTACAGTTTATTATGAGCGAAAGTTTTTGTCCTTCTTTAAGTCTTCTTGATGCAAAATCAAGTGCCGGAATTAACGACTTGATGTCGTTGGTGAAAGTATCATACAGTATGGTGCAACCATTTACGCCTTCTATCACGTCTATACGTGTCTTTATTGGCTTTAAAGTTGCTATCTGGCTTTCAGTAACTTTTACGCCGAGTACTTGAGCTGCCATTAATACTGAGTCGAGGTTCTTTCGGTCTATTTCGTACGAATTACCATTAAGGAAATGCTCATATATACCACTGTTCTGCTGTAAAGCACCCGTATTTGCTTTTACACATTCGGTATTAGTGAGTTCCTTAACAAATCCGTCCACATCCGCATCACCTGGAGTGTATATGAGGGTTTTTGCATCATGGGCAAGGCTGAGTTTTTCTTTCACCTGTTCTTTGTGCGACGTGAAAGCATCTGAATGTTCGCCTGTCACATTTGTTAAAATCACGATGTCCGGGCGGATTATTTCACGCAGTACATCCATTTCACCAGGCTGCGAGATACCCGCTTCAATAATTGCATATTTAGCGTCAGGGGCTATTGACAGGATTGAGAGAGGGACTCCTAACTGTGAATTATAGCTGCGAGGACTACGGTCGGCTTGAGGAGAAAGAAGTGTGTAAAGCCATTCCTTTACTATTGTCTTGCCTCTACTGCCTGTTATTGCTATGAATGTAGTGTTTTTTAGCGAACTACGGTACTCTGCGGCACGATGTTGAAGCTCCTTTGTTACTGATTTTACCTTAGTAACAGAAGCGTCACTTTTGTCATCTAAGAAAGGGACATCGCGGTCTATTACGAAATCTCTTACGCCTTTATCGTAAAGGTGGCTAATGAAATCGTGTCCGTCACCTGTTGCGGTGCGGATAGCATAGAAAGTTGTTTCCTTTGGGACAAAAACGCTCCTGCTGTCAATTACATTATACCTCATTATCTTTTTGCTTTTGTATTTCAGCGAGTAATAACTCTCTTATTTGCTCGGTCTGTGCATCAAATTGCTGTTTTGATTTCTCTGAACCTATAATATTGATATGTTTTTGTCGCTTTGTCAGAGAAATACATTCGCGCGCAAATGAAAGGGTTTTCTCGCTACAGTATTGGTGTGAAAAAATATCGAAAATATAGTCTATCGCCACATCTGAGGGATGAATCATATCTGCGGCATAAAAGCGGTAATCACGGAGGTCATCCACTGTCTCTTATACACATCTCCGAGCCCACGAGACCTCTCTACATCT
>CALYOL010000061.1 GCA_945231345.1 uncultured Porphyromonadaceae bacterium | reverse complement strand
CGACTCAGCCACATATTTCTCTCAGCGCAAACTGTGGCGCCTTGACGGCAATGTGCGAATGAAAAATACGGTGGGCGATAAATTTCTCACCCAGCAGATATTCTGGGACCAGGATACTCGCACAGTATATTCCGACTCCTTTATCCACATAGAACGTTCAAACCGCATTATCGAGGGCTATGGCTTTACATCGAATGAGCAGATGACAGACTATGTGGTAAACCGTCCGTCCGGAATTTTCCCTATTCCGGACCGGAATGCACAAAAGGCAGACACGGCAGCAGTGGCGGCGGACGAAGAAGAAAAACCTGCAAACCCTAAGGAAAATAAGCACGGAAAAAATGGACAACTACAATTAAGACAACAATAATGGACACAACCAGCGCACTGATATTACTCTTCACTATGCTATTCCTTTCCGCAATATTCTCAGGGATGGAAATAGCGTTTATCACGTCAGACCGCGTGCGAGTGGAGCTTGACATAAAGCGAGGCGGGCTAATATCTTCAATCCTTAGCCGATTCTACAAAAATGCGTCGTTTTTCATTTCCACAATCCTTGTGGGCAATAATATAACGCTGGTGGTGTATGGTCTTGCGGCAGCGGCAATCCTTGAGCCATTCCTTGAGGCACATGTTGAGAGTGATGCAGTGAACCTGATTTTGTCAACGCTTATCACGACGACAGTCATACTGATAATCGGTGAATTTATGCCGAAAACCATATTCCGCATAAACCCGAACTCGTCGCTGAAATTTTTCGCTCTGCCGATATACATCATCTACCTTGTTCTCTATCCTATCTCTCTGATATCTACCGGCATATCACGGATGCTGATGAAGATATTCGGTGTAAAAGACTCATCTGATACACTGGGCTACCTTTCAATAGGCGACCTTAACGAGTTTATTGAGCGTACTATCGAAGAAAATCCGGCACAGGAGAAGGAAATAGAAAATGAGGTGAAGATATTCCACAATGCACTTGATTTCTCGTCAATCCACATGCGCGACTGCATGATACCACGCAATGAAATCATTGCTGTGGATATAGACGACATCACAACAGAAAAGCTTTCATCGCTATTCACTACAACGGGACGAAGTAAAATCATTGTGTATAAGGAAGATATAGACAATATACTCGGCTATATCCATGTGTCGGAGCTGTTCCATCCGGAACGTAAATGGCAAGATAATATCAAGCCGGTGATTTATGCTCCAGAGGCACTTCTTGCCAATAAAATGATGCGCCGCCTGCTTGCGGAAAAACGTTCAATCGCAATTATCGTAGATGAATTTGGCGGTACTGCAGGAATGGTCACACTTGAGGACCTTGTGGAGGAAATTTTCGGGGATATTCAGGATGAACACGACCATTCACGCCTTGTAATGCGAGAGGTTTCGCCGGGAGTATATGAATTTTCAGGTCGCTCTGAGATAGAGTCAATCAACGAGTCGTTTGACCTTGAAATACCGGAAAGTGATGACTATCAGACGCTTGCAGGCTATATTTTCATTACAACCGGTTCTGTTCCGGAGCAGGGCGACACTCTGACCCTTGGAGGGCTGAAAATGACTATCGTAAAGCGTGCAGCTACGCGATTGGAGCTGATACGCGTGGAAAGAGAGGGGATAGAGAATAGAGAATAGAGGGAATGGCTATTGTGGTGTGAGTGCGACGGTGATGCCGTCGAGAGATAGTTTGCCGTCATCGGCGAGGAGTCGGATGGCTTCGATGATAGCATTGCGTCGAGTCTCGGTGTTTCCGCCAAGTGCAGTAATGATTTCTGGGAGAGTGATAGAGGAGCGAGAGGCGAAAAGTTCTTGTAGCGAAGCGAGTGCCGCTTCCGGACTTAATACAGCCTTAACAGTTTCACCCTTAATTTCCTTAATGTTTCTGCAATAGTCGCATTGTCCGCATGGATGTTCAGCTTTTTGTCCGAAATAATCCAATAATATTTCTACGCGGCATTGCTCCTGCGAGAAAGCGAAGCGTCGCATAGCCTCAATTCTGTGCGTCATTTGCTGAATACGGTCTTCATATACGGTGCGCGGGATGATTATGTGGCGTTCCTCCTCTCGAGCTGTTGTGTAAAGGACATAGGGGCATGTGCGGCGCGGGACATAGTGTAGAACGTGCATTTTGGCGAGCATAAGCAGACCTTTATACACCTGCTCCTGTGTCATGTTCAGTTTCATTGCTATTGAAGCCTCGCTGAAGTAAACGTAGTCTGCGAACAACCCTGCGCAAGTGCGTAGGAGAACAGTCAAAATCTTATCTACATCGTCAGGCAAAGCGAGCGAATACAGTTCTTCACGATTCATAATCATCATCACTCGAGCCTGAGATGAAGAGTCGTCGTTGTATTCAATATATCCCGCCTGTGTGAGGATGTTTAGCGCACGGTGAGTTGGCGCGGCATCGAGTTTATAGATTTGGCAGAATTTTCGGAGGTCAAATTCAAAAAGGCGTGTGTATCCTGTGCCGACGGCGACGTCGAGAAAAGCACCGGTGAGAGTATAGACTTTACGGATGAAATCTTTAGGCGGATAAGCATCAGTGACACGACGAGTGAGAGTGGCGCGGTCGTAGTTGTTTGTAAGCAGGATTGCGAATGAAGGCTTTCCGTCGCGTCCTGCGCGCCCGGCTTCCTGATAGTATTCCTCGAGGGAAGATGGAATGTCGTAGTGAATTACAGTTCTTACATCAGGCTTGTCGATACCCATACCGAAAGCGGTAGTTGCGACTATAATGCGAGTCTCATCGTTTTTCCATCTGTTTTGCCTTTCGTTTTTCTCCTCAGGCGAAAGACCTGCATGATAAGCATCGGCAGAAATGCCTTCCGCGATTAGAGCCTGAGCGAGTTCAGTAGTGCGCTTGCGAGAGCGGACGTAAACGATACCCGTTCCGGATGTATTGTGCAGAATGCGGCACATTTCCCCAATTTTGTCGGTAGTGGGGCGAACGATATATGAAATGTTGTGTCGCTCGAAACTTAGGGAGAAGCGCTGAGCGTCGTCGTGAAAAGAAAGTTTCTCGCAGATGTCGTCAGCCACGGCTTTTGTGGCGGAAGCAGTGAGCGCCATAATGGGTGCTTGAGGGAAAATCTTCCGTAGAATACCAATTTTGAGGTATGAAGGGCGAAAGTCGTATCCCCACTGTGAAATACAGTGAGCTTCATCTACGACAATCAGGCTGACGTCAAATTGCCTTACCGTAGTTTCCCAAGAAGGAGACTGGAGCTTTTCCGGCGAGAGATAAAGGAGCTTTACTTTGCCATATCTGCACTTGTCGATAGCGAGTTCCGCCTCTCTGCGTGAAAGTCCTGAGTGGATGAAAGTAGCAGGCACGTCGTGAGCGCGGAGATTGTCCACCTGGTCTTTCATGAGCGAGATAAGCGGAGTCACCACAATAGTAATTCCCTCAAAAATGAGAGCCGGAACCTGGAAAGTGATGGATTTTCCTCCACCTGTAGGCATCAGCGCAAGAGTGTCGTGGCGAGAAAGGACAGAGGATATAATCTCTTCCTGCAAAGGGCGGAAAGAGTCATATCCCCAGTAGCTTTTTAAAACGTCTCGAGGGTCAGCGCCGATAAAATTATTAGCCTGTCGCATAAAGCGTTAGCTGATTATTTGCTGACGTGTATTTCCTTGACGAGAAGTTGAATGCTGTTGACAGCTCCACGGTGTTTGTTTTCCTCGATAGTGTAGCAGATGTCGAAAGGCTTCTGCGAGTGAATATGGTCAAAGTATTGCGCCATATTGAATGCGATTCCGTTAAAGACCTTACCGCAAGTGTCGTCGACAAGTTCAAGTTTTATGTGCTCAAGGTTTTTCCCCACAAGTTTGCTTGTGCCGAAGTCCAGTACGCCACGCGTGCAGAAAACGGGCTTGTTATTTCCGGGACCGAAAGGATTGAACTTGTGAAGTATAGCCATAAATTCGGGTGTAATGTCGGCGAAATTAATGTAGGTGTCGATGTCAATCTGCGGTCGCATTTGTGAGGGGAGAATGTTAGCGGCGACGTATTCCTCAAAACGTCGAGTAAATTCTCCGATGTTTTCCTCTTTCATAGAAAGCCCTACAGCGTAAGGGTGTCCGCCGAAGTTTTCGAGTAGGTCGCGAGTAGAGTCCACAGCACGGTAAATGTCGAAACCTTGTACAGAGCGGGAAGAGCCGGTGGCGAGTCCGTCGCAGAGGGTTAGGACAACGGAAGGCTTGTAATAAAGCTCGGTGAGCCGAGAAGCGACGATACCGATAATTCCCCGGTGCCAGTCTTTGTTGTATATGACGATAGACTTTTTCTCGGAGTCTTTTTCGCCACGGTCTTCGAGAATGGCGTTAGCCTCGTCTGTAATTCTCTTGTCGAGTTCTTTACGGTCTTTGTTATACTGGTCGATGTTTTTCCCTTTTTCGTAAGCCTCAGCGATGTCTCTTGCAATCAGCAGCTCTACAGCCTCGCTACCGCTCTGCATACGTCCGGAAGCGTTAATGCGAGGTCCGATTTTGAAAATAAGGTCGCTGATAGTGATTTCCTTACCGCTCAAACCGCAAATTTTGCTGATTGCTCTGAGCCCGACATTGGGGTTAGAGTTAAGTCGTTTCAGCCCGAAGAAAGTCATTATTCTGTTTTCATCAATCATAGGGACGATGTCTGCGGCGATGCTTACGGCGACAAGGTCTAACATACCCTCAAGGTCGTTTTGGCTAATACCGTTGCTGATAGAGAACGCCTGCATGAACTTATACCCGACACCGCATCCGGAGAGGTCGTGGAACGGGTAAGAAGTATTATCCATTTTCGGGTTGAGGATGGCGCATGCGTGAGGAAGCTCGTCGTCAGGGACGTGGTGGTCGCAGATGATGAAATCAATGCCTTTGCTTTTCGCATATTCCACCTCGTCGTTAGCCTTAATACCACAGTCGAGAATAATAACAAGTTTAACGCCTTGCTCGGCAAATTCGTCGATAGCACGGCGCGATACACCGTATCCCTCATCGTAACGAGTAGGGATATAAAAATCAATGTTGGAGTAGTAGATACGCAGGTATTTGTAGACGAGCGCAACGGCAGTAGTACCGTCGACGTCGTAATCGCCGAATACCATAATCCTCTCCTTAGACCCCATAGCTCGATTGAGCCTGTTAACGGCTTTATCCATGTCGGGCATCAGGAACGGGTCGTGAAGGTCAGCTAAAGATGGGCGGAAAAACTTATCAGCCTGCTCAATAGTCTTAATCCCACGCTGTACCAGCAGTTCACCGACGGGTGGACACGAGGCGAATCGTTCTGCTAAATCCGCCTCCGCTTTTTGCTCTTCTGTCGAAAGGGGTAGATAGTTCCATTTCTTGGTCATTTATGTCGTTTTTTTATTATCAAAGGGAGGCACGCATGGTATCAGCCGACCGCTGTCGGATAGCGTGAGGAGAGGGGGAGTAAGAAACACGCACCATTTGATGTATTTAAGGTGCTGAATATTAGTATGATATGTGAGCGAAGGCTTTCCGGTAAGTAGGAGAGTCAGAATCAGCCTTATAAGCCCTATATCTTTAATTTGCAAAATTAGCAATTTTTTTTCGGTGAATAGTAAAAAAATTAGATAATAATTGTGAGAATGTGATATAATAAATGTTAAAAATAGATATTGGCTGTGTCTTTTGTGTAATGAGAGTTGTTGCAGTATGCTGAATTATTCATAAATTTGCAAGATAAACATACAAAGGCAGATGAAAAAGATAATTATCATATTTTTTGCGGCAATGGTGTCGCTTACAGCTTTTGCGCAGAGAGACAGCGTGAAAGTGGAGGTGTTTCGTCCTGTGACATCCGCCTACACCCTTGAGGTGGGTAGTGCGCGAGTGACGGACACCTATCTCTCTCCGCTGAAATATACGGGACTAACTGCGGCGTTTGGTTATGAGCGACTTCAGGCGATGAAATTCAGCCCGGAGGATTGGATAATGCAGCTTAGGCTGAATGTGGGCATGGATTATATGGAAAATCCTGCGAAAAACGTGGATATGTGGGGTTTTGGCGGAAATGTGTCATGGGGTATGCAGAGGCGATGGCAGGGAGTGAGGTATTCGGGACTCAACCTGTCTGTTGGCGGTAGTACGACTCTGAACCTTGGTGCACTTTATTCAACGAGGAACGGCAATAATCCGGTTTCCGCGAAAGTGTCCTGGACAGCAGACTTGACGTGTATGGCTACATACAGTTTCCGAATAAAGTCTCTGCCGGTGACAGTACGCTATCAGCCTACTCTGCCGCTTTTTGGTGCATTTTTCAGCCCGGAATATGACCAGCTATATTATGAAATATACAAAGGCGATTCAGAAGGCGTTGTACATTTTGCGCAGCCGTTATGCTATTTTTACCTTGACAATCTGCTGACGGCAGATTTCCGTTTTGGCGCAACGTCGCTTCGCATCGGCTATCATGGTACAGTCACATCAACGGAGGCGCATCACCTTGTGTGCAATATGGCAACTCACTCATTTGTAGTGGGTATATCCGGTGAGTGGCTGAGTCTGTCGCCCGGGAGAAAAATTTCAGAAGAAACACGAATAATCTCAGCGTATTACTAAGAAACATGTTTTGGCATTGACATGCTTAAAGTTGTATTAGATTCCCAAATTTGTGTATGAGCAATAAAAAATATTGTGTTAAATAAGCTAAAGTTGAGCAAAATATGTTAGAAGGAAAATATAAATATATTGTAAAATCTGTAGGTATGAGATTTATCTTGTTTTGTATAACATGTTTAATTGTCATAGTGTCAACGTCTTGCCATGACGTGGAGGAGTTTGAAAATGACCCGAGGGGGAATTTTGAAGCACTATGGACAATCCTTGATGAGCACTATTGCTTTTTCCGAGAAAAGGGGATAGACTGGGACGAAGTGCACGACCGATACGCGCGTCAAATATCGCCCGAAATGACGCAGCGAGAGCTGTTTGATGTATGCAGTGCGATGCTGGATGAGTTGAAGGACGGACATGTAAACTTGACATCGTCGTTTGACGTGTCGTACTATTCAAAATGGTGGAGCGACTATCCGCAAAACTATGATAAACGTCTTGTGGAGGAGCATTATTTCAATTTTGACATGCGTCAGGCGTCAGGGCTGAAGTATGGAGTGCTGAAGGAAAATGTGGGGTATATCCGCTATTCGTCTTTTTCATTGCCGATAGGAGAGGGAAATCTTGATGCGGTGTTGAGTTATCTATCTACATGTCAAGGTCTTATAATAGATGTTCGAGATAATTCGGGTGGCGATATAACGAATGTTGACCCGATAGTGGCAAGATTTATCACGGAGCGTCACCTGATGGGTTATATGGTCCATAAGAAAAGCCCGGTGCGGAATGATTTTTCAGAGCCATACGCCTATTATCTTGACCCGGCAGAGGAGGGGAGAGTGATGTGGGGCAAGCCAGTTGCAGTACTTGTCAACCGCTCAACTTTCAGTGCGGCAAACAATTTTGTGTCTGTGATGAAATCGCTTCCGAATGTGATAATAGTAGGCGACGTGACGGGAGGAGGCTCAGGGATGCCTTATACGTCAGAGTTGCCAGTTGGGTGGGGAATACGCTTCTCTGCGTGTTCCGTTCTTGACAGCAACGGCGAAATCACAGAGTTTGGCGTCAGTCCGACAGAGGGATTTAAGGTAGACCTTGACCCGGAGGAGGCTCTTGCGGGAAAAGATACAATGCTTGAAGCGGCGATAGAGTATATCAAGGGTAAATGATGAAGATTAAGGAAAAATGTCTTTGGAGATGAAGTCGAGGCGAGCGGGGTCGAAAGAGACGTTGCGACCATAGAAAAGAGCTTCGAGTGGAGTGCGCGCCTTGATGATTTCAGAAGCTGAGCCAGAGAAGAATTGGCGGTTGGCGGAGATAAGCCATAGATTGTCTGCAATGGCGAGTGCCTGGCTGATGTCGTGAGTGGAGACGAGAATTGCTTTTCCGTTTTTGGAGGCGAGAGTTTTAAGCAATGAAAGGGTTTCAATACGGCTTGCGGCATCGAGGAAAGAAGTTGGTTCGTCAAGAATGATGATGCGAGTGTCTTGTGCTAAAGCTCTGGCAATCATAACTTTCTGCCTTTCTCCATCGCTGAGTGTAGCAATGTGGCGAGATGTGTAATCATTCATTCCAACGGAAGAAATGGCGTTTTTTACGGCTTGTTTGTCTTTGCGCGAAAGTACTCCGAAAAAGCCGGTATAAGGGTAACGGCCAATGCTAACGACTTCATCAACAGTGAGTGCGCCAACAGAAGTGTAATCAGTGTTTACAATGCTGATTATTTTTGCTAATTCGCTGCGTGACAGGTCTTTGATGTCTGCAATGTCGTGCAATGAGACACATCCTGCCAGCGGCGGCTGAACTCCGCAAAGCGTGCGGAGCAGAGTGGATTTCCCTGTGCCGTTGGCGCCGAAGAGGCATGTTAGTTTCCCCTCCTCAAGGCAGAGGTTGAGGTTTTCAAGTACTATATTTTGTTTTCCGTGGACGGAATAGCCAACAGTGAGCGATTTTGCCGTCAGTATATTATTGTTCATGACTTTAGTTGAAGTAATGGAGACGTTTGCGCTCGATGATAATGTAAATGATGATAGGGACTCCGATTATGGGAGTTATAGCGTTAAGCGGCAGCACCTCAGTCCTGCTGGGGAGAATGGAAAGCAAAGCGCAAAGCAATCCAATAGCGGCACCGCAAAGCATGGTGGCAGGGACGATAACGGAATGGTTTGAGGTGCCCATTACCATTCTTGCTATGTGTGGGACGACGAGCCCCAGAAATCCGATAGGTCCGCAAAAGGCAGTAACGACAGCTGTAAGGAGACCTGATATTAGCAGGATTAGGTTTCGGGTGTATGTGATATTCAGTCCCATGCTTTCAGCGTATCTGTTTCCGAGGAGAAGAGCATTGAGTGGCTTAATAAGCAAAATGGCTCCGATGAGAGAAGGAATTGCAATCATGCAGAATACAGGCATTTTATCCATAGTGACTCCAGAAAAATTACCGAGTCCCCAAATCATGAAAGAGTGTACACCTTCCTGTGTGGCGAAAAAGTTGAGCAATGAAATGGCAGAAGAAGTTAGATATCCGACGAGAATGCCAACGATGAGTAGCATGGCGGTGGATTTTACTATTGTGGAGAAAATAAGCAGCAATAACATTACGGCAAGAGCACCAATGAGGGCTCCTCCAACAATAGCCATGTAATAAGTAGCACCGAATGCAGAAACGGCACCACCCAATGCCAGCATTACGATAGCGACGCCAAGGCTTGAGCCGGTGGAGATGCCGAGGATAGACGGTCCGGCAAGTGGGTTGTTAAAAGCGGTCTGCAAAAGCAGTCCGGCAACGGATAGAGATGCTCCTGAAAAAACGGCGGTGAGAGCCATCGGCAGTCGAGACTCCACAACAATCAGCCTCCATACTTCGG
>CALYOL010000060.1 GCA_945231345.1 uncultured Porphyromonadaceae bacterium | reverse complement strand
ATGAATATGATTGGGATGACGAAGAGGAGGAAGGTGATGTGTGATATTTAAACATATGCAGTTATTGAGGGTATGGTATGCGATAAAGAGAGCCAATATTCAAAAAAGGGAGGAAAATGAGCATTGAGGTGTTGTCATATCCTTTTTCTTGCGGAATAACGGCATTTTCCACTAAGAGGGGAATTGATGTGGATGTGACAGACCCTTATGGTGGTTTTTCTATCTGTGATTATACCGGAGATGATGGGAATAAGGTGAAGATGTGCAGAAAAGAGCTATGCGACTTTCTGCACATTCCACTTCAAAACTTAATTGTGCCTCGCCAGATACATTCATCACGGGTGTTAGTGTTGTCGGATGAAAAAATAGACCAAACAGGTGAAAATGTATATGTTCAAGGCGTCAAGAATGCTCAAGCTCAGGAGGTTGATGCGGTAGTGACTACGTTTCCCAATGTTGCTCTTGCCGTAAATACTGCAGACTGTGTGCCTATTCTTCTGGCGGACAGTGAAAATGGCATAATTGCCGCCATCCATGCCGGGTGGAGAGGGTTAATCGGTGATGTTATAGTGAATACTGTTGTGGAAATGAGAAAACTACAGTTAGCGATAGCATGGAGAAAAGAAAAAGGTTCAGATGTGCGGAATGGGAGAGGCTTACTTGCCTCTGAAGAGGCGGGGCAATTGCAAGGTGCTAAATTAGAGGTGATTACGGCTGCTATTGGTCCGGCGATATGTGCGCATTGTTTTGAGACGTCTGATGAAATAGCGAGTAGTTTTGCCTCAAAATTCGGCAGCAGATTTGTCAGTACAAATTCAGCAACCGGCAAGCAACATGTGGATTTGCCCGCAATAGCGAAATCGCAGTTAATTGCCTGTGGTGTAGCTGAAAACAATGTTTTTGATGCTTGCGTATGTACTAAGTGTAATCCACAAGATTTCTTTTCAGCACGAAATCTGGGAGTGCGGTCTGGAAGAGTTGCGAGTGTGATAATGATAAGTGATAAGCGAATGTAACTGTGTGAATGAATTGATGTCGGCTGAATGCAATGGGTGCGTAGGTTTTGTGGGGAATTTGCGTTAAATAATGTTAAGGCTATTGACAAGGGTGCTTTGATATTGTATCTTTGCAATGTAAAATGGTTTGGTAATGCTTAATTAAAAAAATATATCATGAAAAATCTCAATTTATTATTTATTTGTTTGATTATCAGTGTGTTCACGATCAATGCGGAGACATGGATAAGGGTGAATCAGATGGGTTATCTGCCTGCTGACGTGAAGGTGGCGGTGCTGATAAGTGATGAATATCTTGATGTTAATAGCTTCAAGGTTGTAGGTGTTGGTGGCGATGAGTATGTACTGAATACGCTGAGTCAATGCGGCGCGCAGGATTCGTTTTCTTCTACGGCACGCCTTGATTTCAGTGAGATAACGAGTGAGGGTGAATACTATATTGAGGCTAATGGAGCGAAGTCTCCTGTTTTCAGAATAGGAAAAGAAGTTTATCGTGGTGCAAATGAGGTTCCGCTGAAATATATGCGTCAGCAGCGTTGCGGATATAATCCGGTAATCGGTGACTCATGCCATACTCATGACGGCAGGCTTGTGTTGAGCGGTGAACTGGATGGTCAAAAGGTAGACGTGACCGGAGGGTGGCATGATGCGTCAGACTATCTTCAGTATCTTACAACCTCTGCAAATGCGGTGTATCAGATGCTGTTTGCATATAGCCAAAATCCGGGAGTGTGGGCAGATGATTATATGTCAAATGGCGATAAGGGGTCAAATGGGATACCTGATATTTTGGACGAGGCTCGTTGGGGCATTGAGTGGATGCTTAAAATGAATCCAAATGACTCTACATTCTACAATCAGATAGCAGATGACCGCGACCACCGTATATCCGGAATGCCCAACCTTGATACTGTGGATTATGGATGGGGCGAAGGGAAGGAACGCCCGGTGTATCCATGTATCGGCAGTCCATGTGGACTTGGTAAGTACCGTAACGAAAGCAAGGGATTGGCATCTTCTGTAGGGAAATTTTGCTCGTCGTTTTCTCTTGGCGCAGAGGTTTTTGCGGAGATAGACAGTGTATTTGCCGGTGTTCTTGCTGCAAAGGCTGAAAATGCATATAAAGTGGCAGCTTCAAATCCCGGAGTGTGCCAGACGTGCAGCACTGTATCGCCATATTACTATGAAGAAGATAATTGGAGTGATGATATGGAGCTTGCTGCCATTCAGATGTATAAGGCTACGAGAGAAGGCAAATATATGCGTTCTGCGGTGGATTATGGCAGGCTTGAGCCAGTGACTCCATGGATGGGAGCGGATTCAGCGCATCATTATCAATGGTATC
This sequence comes from uncultured Porphyromonadaceae bacterium, assembly GCA_945231345.1. Taxonomy (GTDB): domain Bacteria; phylum Bacteroidota; class Bacteroidia; order Bacteroidales; family Muribaculaceae; genus CAJUPY01. Next base: position 7,247 of record CALYOL010000060.1, on the reverse strand, counting down.
CTTTTGTAAATCTGGGTCATATACAGCTTGCGATGGAGGGTGACGTAAAGGTGAGAAAAGAGTTTTTACGCAATATCCGTTCCGGCTTGCAGCGGGTGAAAGAGCGTGCAGGGAATAATGTGTTTATGAATGGGATACCGTTTATATGGTGTTCAAATAACCTTACGGTGGCGTTTGTGACGCAGGCGATGCTTTATCGCAAGATGACCGGCGATAATGAGTTTAAGGAGATTGAGACGGCGATGCGCGATTGGCTGTTCGGAGTAAATCCATGGGGTAAGTGTATGGTGATTTCTCTACCTGAGACCGGGGACTATCCTCGCGACCCACATTCAGCTGTTTATGACCAGGGAAAAATCCGAATTGACGGTGGGCTTGTTGACGGTCCGGTGTATAAGGGAATTTATAATTCTCTGTGGGGCATCCGCCTGAGGAATGTAGATGTATATGCTCCATTTCATGGCTCAGCGGTATATCATGATGATTACTGTGACTATTCTACAAATGAACCTACAATGGATGGGACTGCGTCGCTTACTTATATTCTGGGAGAGCTGTCGAAAGGTGAATGATGGGTGTGTGGGGTGTTGAATTAAATTAGTAAAAAGGGTAATTCTTTTCTGAAAAGATTATTTTAGGAAAGAGTTACCCTTTTTTGTGGCAAATAAGTAAAAAAGTGTTTATGGGTGGGGTCGATTGCTTAAAATAGTCTAAAATGTAAAATTTTGTTTGGAAATTCAGGAAAATGATGTAATTTTGCAGTCGAAAAGTTAAAAATTAAGTTAATTAAATTTTGATTTTAACATTTGATTATTATGAATAACATGGTAAAGACAACGATTGTAGCGGGGACGGTAGCAGTGCTGAGTTCCCTGGCAACATTAGCATTAGTAGGTGCAACGAATGCCGGCAGCAGTGAAATGCCATTGTTCACGGAGTCGGGAAGTCATATTCAGAAGGTGATGCAGTCTCCGGAAGAGTCTGCGGTGGATTTTGTGTCAGCGGCAGAGTCGACAGTAAACGGAGTGGTAAGCATCAAGCAGTATGCGACGCCACGTCAAAATTCGTATTCATACGCATCTCCGTTTAATGACCCACTGTTTGAATACTTTTTTGGCGAGCAGCCCCGTCAGCAGCAGCGTCAGAAGCCGGAGCAGCGTCAGACGGGTCTTGGTTCAGGCGTAATTATCAGTGCCGATGGCTATATTGTGACGAACAATCACGTAGTGGCAGGAGCGGAACGCCTTGAGGTAACGCTCAATGACAATAGAACGTTTAATGCAACGGTAGTAGGTGCTGATGAGACAACGGACCTTGCCCTGATAAAGATAGACGCGAGTGATTTGCATGTAATCCCGATGGGTGATTCAGATAAGATAAAGGTAGGCGAATGGGTTCTTGCGGTAGGAAATCCGTTTGGATTTACGTCTACGGTGACCAAGGGTATAGTAAGTGCAAAGGCGCGTAATATATCAGCGATGACTCAGAGCGGCAATGCGGGGATAGAGTCTTATATCCAGACAGATGCGGCAGTTAATCCGGGTAATTCGGGAGGTGCGCTTGTAAATCTTAATGGTGAGCTGATAGGTATAAATACAGCGATATACAGCCAGACCGGCTCATTTGCGGGCTATTCATTCGCAATACCGACTTCAATAGTGAAGAAGGTAGTGACAGACCTTAAGCAGTATGGTGTTGTTCAGCGAGCAGTATTGGGCATAGCCTTTGGAGAACTGACAGCCGAGCTTGCTAAGGAAAAGGGCATAACGGCTGTAAACAGCGGTATTTATGTTGGAAAGGTTCAGGATAGAAGTGCTGCTTTTGAGGCAGGTATTCAGGAGGGAGATGTGATAGTATCCCTTGACGGAAGTGCGACGAACAATACGGCTCAGCTTCAGGAGGCAATAGCAAAGCATCGCCCCGGCGACAAGGTTAAGGTGACGTATTACCGAGACAACAAGAAGCATGAAGTGACAGTTACGCTGCGAAATGCGCTTGGAAATACGGAGGTGACTCGTACGGGAGATGTGCTTGAACTTGGGTGCGCCTTTAAGGCAGTGCCGAAGGAGACGCTCCGCCAGCTTGAGATTTCAAATGGAGTTCAGGTGGCAGGTCTTAAAGACGGCAAGTTTAAGGAAGCCGGTATAAAGGAAGGCTTTATTATAACAGATATCAACAACTCAGCAGTTAACAGCGCTGAAGATGTAGAGAAAATCTATCAGGCGATAATGAAGAGCGGTCCTGAATACGATAAGGTGATGTTTATCACGGGTATTTATCCAACGGGTCGAAAAGTATACTATGCAGTGGATATTGCACAGTAGATAAAAGGAATTAAAAAGGGTTTATGAAACAGAACAGGCGGTGACGCGATGAGCGTCGCCGCCTGCTATTTAATGTCAGAAGTTATTATTCAACGGAGAAAGTGAACTGTTTGTCCCATTCCCTAAGGATGTTCATGGTGAGAGTTTTTTTGTTGAGATTGAAAACTTCAGACCACTGTGTGAATCCGGTCATGCCTTCAGGTCCTTCGGGACCTTGAGCGACGATTTTAAGAGCTTCCAAAGCCTGAGTGGAGGATATTGAGAAATTGTGTTCTTGGAGATATTTTTCGAGATTATTGTAACGGTTTTTGCCATGAGTTGAGATATGGCTTCCGTTAGGGGTGTCAGCCATAGACGGGGAGACGTAGAAATTTGTGACGTATCGAAAAGCGTCATTCCCAGTCAGGACTTCCATTTTTGAAGGGTTCTTTTTGATGTCAGGCTCGGTGTATTCGACGATAGCGAAGTCACCGGTAGCATCAGCCATAAGGAAATGGTAGCTTGTGGTGTCGGATTCCAGTCTCATGCACATGTTGTAGTCATCGAGAAGATTAACCGCTTCTTTTACGGTAGAAGCTCTGTCGAGAAGCATTCTCATGGCAACAGTAGTGAAAATTTTCTTTTTACCACTTTTTTGCTGTTTGGTAGGCATTCCGTCGAGCAGAAGAACGCTGATAGCGAATCCGTCTTCGTTAATACCATCGAGGAGAAGATACGGAAGAGCCATAAGAGTAGAAAGGTCTGAGTCGTGGTCGGTGTAGAAACCACTGCGGTAACCGACAAATTGTCCGTCGACGAAAGAAACGGACTTTTTGCCGCCAGCCGGTGCGGTATGAACAGCAATAACGGGAATCATGATACGGTCTTTAGTGCCCGGTTCGAAGTGCCCGAAGTCGAAGTTTCTGCCCATGAGGAAATTTCCGGATTTAGAGTCAGGGCAAGCGAAAGCGCTGCACCCGGCGCCGTAAGACAAATCAATGCCCTTATGAGAATCCTTATCTAAAAGGTAATTTGCAACGAAAGAGTTGAGCCTGTCTAATCCGTCGATTTCGTAGTTTAAGGCATCGTCGAGTTTATAGTCGACGGTATATGTCATCTCGTAAATTCTGCCTTTGTCACCCTCAAGGTCTGAGAGGGAATAAATCATAGCGAGTTTGTCTTTGTCAGTAATCAAATCAGCAGGATTTTCAGTTGGTGTTGGTTTAGGGAAGTCAGGGCCGTCGTCGCCACAAGATGAAAAAAGGGCGGAAGATAGGATGAAGCCTGATAGTATCAGGGTTTTTGCTGAGAGGAGGGATTTTGTCATAATTATTGATTTTTAGTGAAGGATTACTTAATAATTATCTCAATTTGCAAATGTAATAATTTTTTTTTGAAGCGTAAAGCAGAAATGGAGAAATAAATTTAAATATGGATATTGTTGGCTGATAAATAAATAATTTGTAACTTTGACAACTCATATTTTTTGATTTTAAAAATAGATATGACAAGCGCCGAAAGACAGAAAGAAATATACAAGGTGACGATATTGGGTAGTTTCGCAAACTTCCTGTTACTGCTGTTTAAGTTTGTGGCGGGTTTTTTGGGAAATAGTGCCGCAATGCTTGCAGATGCGGTTCACTCATTGTCGGATTTTGTGACAGACATAATCGTGATACTGTTTGTAAAGATTTCATCAAAGCCTGAAGATGCCGAGCATAAGTATGGTCATGGCAAGTATGAGACATTGGCAACGGTAGTGATAGGTATAATGCTGTTTGTCATTGGTTTAGGGATACTGTATAATGGTGCATCGTCGGTAATCAGGGTGATAAATGGTGAGACACTGGAGTCTCCTGGGATACTTGCGCTGGTGGCTGCAGGGATGTCGATACTGATAAAGGAGGCTCTGTATCAATATTCAGTAATAAAAGGGAAGGCAATAGATTCTCCGGCGGTAATTGCGAATGCATGGCACCACCGAAGCGACGCGCTTTCGTCTATAGGAACGGCGATAGGAATTGGTGGTGCGATAGTGTTGGGCGAGAAATGGAGCGTGCTTGACCCGCTTGCGGCGGTAGTGGTGAGTTTCTTTATCATCAAGGTAGCGTTTACTCTGACAAAGGCAGGTGTAGATGACTTGCTGGAGCGTTCATTGCCGCAGAGTGTGGAGAAAGAGATAGTTGAAACCATATTGTCGTTTGAGAAGGTGAGTGAGCCACATCACTTGCGAACTCGTCGCATAGGCAATCATTATGCTATAGACGTGCATATCAGGATGGATGGGAGCACGTCGCTTTATGAGGCGCACGAGACGGCGTCTGCTATAGAGGGGAAACTGCGAGAGAAATATGGGCGCGAGACGTATGTGAATATCCATATGGAGCCGGTGAAAAAGAAATGAACGAATTTGAGAACAAGGTAAATAACTATATATCACAGAATTGTCTGCTTGATAAAAAGGCTGGCAAGGTGATAGTGGCGGTTAGTGGCGGTGCTGATTCCGTAGCGCTGTTGGCTGTCTTGACTTGTCTTGGGTATGATTGTGTTGCGGCTCATTGCAATTTTCACCTTCGAGGAGATGAGAGCGAGAGAGATATGCGTCATGTGGAGGGTATTTGCCAAAAGATAAACGTGCCGCTCGAAATTATTCATTTTGACGTCAAAGCGCAAATGGAGAAGAGTGGCGAGTCGCTTGAAATGGCATGTCGTACACTGCGTTACGCGTGGTTTGAAGAGCTGAAAAAGAAGTATGATGCTCAATCACTTGCTACTGGTCACCACAGCGAGGATAATGTGGAGACGATGCTACTGAATATGCTGCGGGGCACCGGTATAGCGGGTGCTGCGGGGATAGCTGCGAGCGGAGACAGAAGGGTAAGCCCGCTGATATCCTGTACGAAACAAGAAATACTTGACTATTTGGAGTTTAGAGGCTTGGATTATGTGACAGACAGCAGTAATCTGGAGAGCGATGTGAAGCGTAATATGATACGCAATGAAATCATGCCAGTAATTCGCAAATATTTTCCTGATGCTGATGAGCGGCTTGCGCATACTGCAAAGTGTCTGCGAGAAGACTATGGGCTGATAGAAGGCGCTGTCAATAAGTCTGTATTGGAGCTGGAGCAGAATGGGAAAATCAATATTTCAAGAATGCTTTCAGAAACAGGAGAGCCGGAAGTGTTTCTGTATCACGTTGTTAGGCACTTCGGATTTAATCGCACGCAGTCTGACAATATTTTTCAGGCGAAGGGCGTGTCGGGAAGATATTTTTACAGCAAAGAGTATGTTGCGCTGGTAAACCGTGGAGAACTGTTGCTGCGCCCTCTCGGTGGAAGTGACAGCAGGGTGATTTCACGAGGGGCGGTATGTGGAGAACCGTCGTTGCTGTGTGACGAGATAGAGATGATGGTAGTGGAAAATGTGAAAATTGAAGAAGGTTGCAAGGCGATATACCTTGATGTGGCAGCGTTTGATGAAGAGGCTGTGTGGGAACTCCGTCGTTGGCGAAAGGGAGACCGGATGAAGCCGTTTGGAATGAGAGGAAGGAGCAAAAAACTGAGTGATATTTTTAATGACGCAAAGCTTTCCGCATTTGACAAGGATGAGGTGAGAGTATTGACGAGGAATGAGGAGATAATCTGGGTTATAGGGTTGAGGGCGTCAGATTTATTTAGAGTGACAGACGCGACAGAGAAAATAGTGAGGCTGGCGGTGAAGGATTGAAAAATATGTTTTAAAACATGTTTTTCGTAAAATGCTGATTGATAACTTGTTAGACGGTGTTTTTGCTATTTGTAAAAGTAAATTAAGATTTTTTGAGGTTGCAAATGTAACTTTTATCAGAAAAAAGTCGTAAATTTGGTAGATTTTTCGTGAAACCTAATCCAAACACTATATGCAACAGTCACTAATCATAATAAAACCGTCCGGCGTAGAACGCGGGCTGATAGGAAAAATAATCGACCGTTTTCAACAGAAAGGCTTGATAATAGCAGGTCTTAAGATGATGCGCCTTGACGAGGGTCTGCTTCGTGAGCACTATGCGCACCTGGTAGATAAGCCGTTTTTCCCGTCATTGTTACGCTCTATGATGGCGTCACCAGTGATAGTGATGTGCCTGAAGGGCAAAGATGCGATAGCGGTGATACGCGGAATGGTAGGAGCAACTAATTCACGCAATGCGGCTCCGGGCACAATCCGCGGTGACTATGGCATGAGTTCACAGGAAAATATCATACATGCTTCAGACTCAGAGGAAAACGGCATTATAGAAACAAACCGCTTCTTCCGTCCTGAAGAGATTTTTGACTACATACCGGGAAATATCGGATATATATACTCTCCGGATGAGAGAGACTAAAAATAAAGACTTAAAATGCAGATGTTCAGACAATTAAAGAATATAACGCTATTTCTTGCACTTGCAACAGGAATGACGGCGGCAGCGCAGAGCTATCGTCTGCCGGATGCGCATACCGCAGCACATAACGACCTGATAGCGAGCCAAGAAAACATTTCAAATCAGGTAAAAGTAGAAAATACACAGGAATTTCTCGACAACCTGTTTAAGGATGAGGAAGAGCCTGAAATAGATATCTATACAGAAGGCTGGGACAGCAAGCGCGTGAATGCGTATGTAGGCGTAGATGTGCCCCAGACAAAGGTGATAGACGTGAGCAACTTCTGTATGCCATGTCCCGGTTACCTTACATCACAGTATGGCTATCGCCGTCGTTTCCGCCGTATGCACAAGGGTGTAGACCTGAAAGTTCATATCGGTGATACCATTCGTGCGGCATTTGATGGTAAAGTGCGTTTAACAAACTATGAGCGAAGAGGTTATGGCTATTATGTCATAGTACGTCATACGAATGAACTGGAAACGGTGTATGGTCACCTGTCAGAGTTTCTTGTAGAGCCTGACCAGTATGTAAAAGC
>CALYOL010000059.1 GCA_945231345.1 uncultured Porphyromonadaceae bacterium | reverse complement strand
TCTACACGCGTAAGATCGTCGGCAGCGTCAGATGTGTATAAGAGACAGTTGCTCCGCCGCGTGGTGTGGTAGGCAACATGGCGAGCATGGCGCGAATGTCGTTGTCGAAGTCGTGAATGCCTTCTTCTCGCAGGTTGTCTCTCAGGAGGTTGATTTCTTGTCTTGCTTCGGAAATCATACCGCTGTCTATAAATTCAGAAACTTGTGCGCGAGTGGCATTTACCATAGCTCTCCATCCGCTGAGGACGTCGGGCTGTTGTTCCTGTCTTTCATCGCGCGGAGTAGGACGCACGAAGCGTGGAGGCTCTTTGCGAGGAGGCTCGCTTGCAGTATTATTTTCCTTATCCTGTTCTTGCTTGATTTCAAGGTCTTTCAGCTGAGAGATAAACAGGCGTATATGGTCGTCGTGCTCATGATAATCTACTTTAGAAGTTCTACTTGCGTAGTCTTCAAGTTCCATAATGGCACGGTCGAAATTTCTTTTTGGAATAAGAACGCACTCAATGTGTTGCTTGAGTTCGGCATATTCGTTGTCGAGCTCGATTTTCAATCTACGGTAAGGGTCAAGAGTCCAACCGGATGCGACCATATCGTTGATAATAAATGCATCGAGGCTTTCCTGTGATTTGTCGTCTACGATGCTTACGCTGTCCATTTCACCTCGGAAAATAGACATGAAATAATCAGTTTGTAAAGCCTTGTTTCGTATTACGAAAGTAATGTCGTTCAGGTGAATACCTCCAGTAGCATATGCGAGGCTGCGAATGTCGGTAATTACGTTTTGTGAGTGAGTGTGTCCGGTATTTGAGATGTCGTACTTGCTAATGAAGTAATCGTATCTGTCATCGTTAATTCTGATGTCACCGGCATTTTCAGGACTATTAGAATCGATGAAGTCCACAATGATTTGCTGCAGACGGTCTTCAACGGGAGAGAAATCGATAAAAGGGTTGTAAGCCTGGATTTGCTGCTTAATGCAGTTTACACCGGCGGCAATGCGCGGGTCGAGTCCGAGTCCGGCAAAGATGCGAGAGTTAATACAGTCTTGTGCGTCTTTTGAGTAGAGCGATGCGTTTATGTCACCGCTGTTGTAGTCGAGGACCATGCAATAACGGCGGAAATTGTTTTCCAGCGCAGTGTTAGCGATAATTTTATTAGTATCAAAGATGCCAATGTTACCGTAACGCTCACATTCTCCGGGATACCCGTTTTTGAATAGGTCTAAGACCTGTTTTCTCTCGTCGGTTGTTACGTCAGGTGCAAAGTCAAAGCCAATAGGGAGTTCTGCTCTGATATCTGCTATTCTGTTTCCAAATTCATTTTGGAGAAGATTGTCGAGTATTGTCTCGATGGCGACGTAAATTAGAGTATTTGCCGGGTGATTACCGCCGAAGCGCTGATATGTCTCATTTCCCTTTAGGAGGGAGAAAAGTCTAAAAAAACTGTTAGGTAGATGCTTTTCGTAGTGTTCAAGAGCGGTAGCGCCAACGTTTATAGTGTTGTTTATCACACTCACAGCCAATGGTATAGGGCGGTCGCACCCTCTGAATGGGAGCAACCGTTCTATTCCATCGTCGTCGCGGTAGTGAGCTACGGAGACGGAGTTGTGAGAGAGACGCAATGAAATGAAATACTTCATTATCGGTGTCAAAAAAAATAATATTAAGAAGTATTCTTCTGCGAGAGAAGAATACTTCTTAGGTTAGGTTTTACGCTAAATTGTCCTTAAAGAATTTAGTACCTTCCAGAATGATAATCGGAGCGACGTAAGCGAAAGGTTCGTCTTGCGAGATTTCGTATTTGCGTCGAGCGTTTCTGTATTCCGGCAGGTTGATGATATAAGATTCGATGTTCATCTTTTCGAAAGCCTCCATAAACTGAGCCTTAGTCATCTTGAGGTTGAAGATAGTAGAAGCAACCTGGAAGAATTGAGAGGTGAAGTTCATGAATTGCTTGCAAGAAGGACCGTTATTGCCCGGTGTTGAAACAAAGTATTGTCCGAGGTCAGCCATCATTTCCGCAGTAAGGATATGGTCGGCCGGAAGTGGAGTTTTGCTATAATCTTCGTTAACACGAGCAAATCCGTTCTCACCGATGATTTCCACAGCAGCGTTTTTAGAAGGGATGTAAAGAGAAGTGTTAGAGCAAGCGAGACCCTTGGAAACTTCAAACTTCACGTCTTCGTTAACACTGCCGGAGAGGTTGATACGCGGCCATCCACGGAGGAGGTGCTTAGCGCGGTCCATACCACCCATGCCAATGATAAACATGTTTGTATAGTATTTTTGAGCGGCTGCGAGGTCTGTAGTGCTCCACCATTCAAAGAGTCTTGCGCCTTTACCTGCAAAAGCAATGTTTACCATAGGTAAGTCGTTCGGGGCAAGAGTAGTCTCGTTAGAGTGTTTGAGCTGGTGAACGAGTTTAGCGGTTAGCTGACCGGCATAGAACATAATAAGACCTGTCACATAAATGTTTACGCACATCAGTTCCTGGCAGTTCATTGTAATCTTCTCGTAGAAGAATTTGAGTTGCTCAGGGGAGAGGCGGTCAACAATCTGCTCGAAGTAGTATGGAGCTGTTTCCGGTGTAAATTTGCTGTTTTGTCCTGCGGAAAGACCTTCGATGTGGAGGTTGTACTTATCGCAGATTTCAAGGAGAATATTGCGGAAATTAGGCGAGTTTTTGGTAGCCTGTGCAACATTCTGTGCAGCGAAACGGATAGAGTTTTGCTTAATCATCGTCAGTCCATTGCCGCTTGAGCGAAGTCTGCAAAGGGCAGTGATGTCAGTAGTACTACCACCAATATCGAAGCAGAGAGTCAGCGTGTCGTTGCCAATGACGTTTGTTGTACCGGCAGCGAGATAGTTTGCCACGGCGCACGCTTCAGGCAGAGCTTCAGGAACAGAAGCGTTTTTGTTGTTTAGCGGATGAGGTCTGTATTCAATGACAGCCTCAGGGTTTTCCAATGTGAAGTGAGCGCAACCATTGTTTTGGTTAGTTCCATTGTCATCACCCCATCCGGAGCCAACAAGGTCTTTGCCAAATTGCGGTGCAGTCTGCGCAGCCGGTTGTGCCGGAGAATCCCCCCAGCAATTGTCTAAAGAAGAGTCACCCCAAGCGTCAGTGATGGTGTTTCCATCAGAGTTGCCGAGAGTATCGTCTGATTGCTGCAGTGCGATAGGGTCACCGAGGTTTACGTTAAATGCGGCAACATTCAGGCTGTAAGGCTTGAGCTCGTTGTTCATAATCGGGCTTACGCTGCGAAGGCTTCTCCAGATGTTTTGGTATCTCTGGCAGAGGTTTTGTGACATAGAAGAAGGATAAGACCATTTAAGCTCAGTAGGCACCATTCTTACGCCGTTTACTCCAACGAACAGCTGAGCGTAAATCTGTAGCATGAGCGTGCGTAGGAAAGCGATTTTGTGCGCTTCGTCCTCAAGGTCTTCAGTCCACTTCATGTCGTTTACGAGAGTGACATTTCCACATCCGGGGAGGTTTATGCGGATAGAGTATCGTTCAACGCCGTCGATAGGGAGGTTGCGCACGAAGCATGGGAAACCGCCCTTGACTTCCTTAGAATACATGTCAATGTCTGTCTCGTTTTGCGACTGAGCCACCATTCGGCTGCGGTCGTGGAGCGTGAGGATGCTCTTGATAGCGTTAGAAGGGATAGAAGCACTCGGGAAGAAGAACAGATTGCTTGGAATGGCAATATCTGCAGCTTTTGAGCCTGAGATGAGCGAAACGCGGAGGTTTTCAAAAGTAAATCCCTGTGCCTGCTGCTGTTCGCCGCGTGGGTCGTAGTAGGCGATAGATGTATTAGTACTACCGAAATCGACACCGAGGTTTACTTCCCTGATGTTTACCATTCCGTTTTGGGTCATATCCTGTGGGAAACCGTCTCTGTGTCCTGTGTCGTATCGGATGATTAGGAAACCACCGGAAGCTTTGGTTGTAGAAGTGAGTTCAACACCCTTAAACGGCTTGTTGCTCTCGTAGATTTCGTATTTATAAGTTTTGTCTGCGATGCGAGAGTCAGATACGATAGGGAGCTTAATGTCAAGTCCGTCTTTGCTGTCGCAAACTTGTCCGTCTTGAGCGAGGAGCAAAGGCTTGCCGTCAGCGTCTTGCAGGATGCGCATTTCGTTGTCCATATCGGCAACGAATGGAGTTGCACGGTATGGGTAGTTGCGGTCTTGGACGTTGTGAGGAAGCTCGGAATACAGGAAATATCTGTTCCACTGCTTAGACACGAAGTTAGGCCAGATAATGATATCCTTGTTTAGGATACGGTTAGCCTGTCGGATAGTGTAAGCGCGTTCGCAGTTTTGGTAGCTGTTGTTTTCAGAGTTTACGAGTCTGATTGTGACGCGGAGGTGCTTTTCAGCGGCCTGAGGGTCGTAAACGGCAGTAAGCTCGGAGCTTATAGCAACTCCTTGCCCTGCAGCTCCAACGAGAGCGCCAAGGTTTTTGCCGAATACTTCAAGTCCTTTCGGGCTGATAGGCAGAGCGAAGTAAGCAAATTCGTTAGAGCCTACGGTTCGAGCCTTAAGCAGGAGAACCGGCAGCTTGCTGACGTCAGTATCCTGTGGAATGATGATGCGTGCAATTTCGCTTTCTTCCGGCAGGAGGAGCTCCTGTGGGTCGAATGGGATAGCGTTTTCTTTGCCGTTGTCGTAGATGTTACCGTCAACTCCCCAAAGCTTGTTCTGGTAGTTGAAGAATATGCTGTAAGGAAGATTTGGCACCGAAGCGTTGTTAGCGTCACGGAGCTCGAAAATGTTAACGGTAGGAATAGCAATGTCGTCCATTGCATATTGGCGAGAAGGCGCCTGTGCGTATTCCACCATCTGCTGTCTCCAGTCGTGTAGGAATTGCGTCAAGTTTGCATAGTCAACAGTTTCTTTGCCAGTTGTTAGCTCAGATTCGTTGTAGTATTGAGCGACGAGCGGAATGCGCTTGAGGAGGTAGTTTACGTAAGCGTAAAGTGTTCTGAGGTGGCTGTTGCCGATGTTTCCTTCGAGAGGGTCTTGGAAACGACCGGTGTTGTGGTTAATCCAGGGCTTGTCTTGAGCGAAGTTGTCGGAAATATGGTATCCGATAGAAGTGAAAACCATAGTGTCCGGTGAAGTACCGGCAACAACTTGTCCATCGTATTTGATGATGTCGATAAACGGTATGTTTGAAGACTGGTCTCCCTTCACCTGATTGCACCAAAGAGTTTTGCCCACCATGAGCATGTTTCCGAAAGCGCCTTTAGGCTCGTAGATGTTACTTGCGTTTTCGATAGAGCCGCCATCGGAATATTGCATATCTACACGGCGGACGTTGAAGTTAGGGTAGTCGCATGCGATAGCAGCGATTAGTCCTTTCCACTCGCTTGCAAGCTGAGCGTAATAAGTCTGAAGATTGCCGTTGCTAACTAATCTGCTCTGGTTGGCGCAAGCTGCAATAGCAGAGCGGAAAAGGTTAACTCGGGCGAAAACAGTAGGAATGCCAGAAACGATAGTGCCTACATCCACTCCCTCTTCGTTAATGGTGCTGGTCTCTATGCTGCTGATAAATCGTTCCTGCTGGTCTATGAAGTGCCAAGAATTGAGGTCGGATGACAACTGGTTGTTACCCGCGGTGTCAATTACTAAGGGTTTATCTGCCATAATAGTAAGAATGAAAGTTTAAGACTCGAATTTGTGTGCTAAGCGGATAGCGTTGTAAATGTAAGCGAGGAACTGCTCTTTGATAGAAGCGGTGTTTTGCTCCTGTTTTACTTGAGTATCCTGTCGTAGCCCTTTGATGAAGATGTCGTATTGTGAGCTAAGAAGTCCGCCTTCAGTCCAGTTTTTCTCAGCCTGGTTGTCATCGAAAATCTTACCCGGATTTTTAGCGATACGCTTCATCTCGTTAGTGGCCTGGATAAAAGCGTCGTTTCTGAAGATAAACTTACCGCCCTCAACAGAAGCGCGAATTTGATAAAGCCATCCCGGCACAACAATATTCTTCTCGGTATTGATATAGAAAGCGAAGTATCTTAGATATTCTTCAATGCAGTCAATATCGTTAATGTCGAGAGAGTCGTAAGTCTTGTCACCTGCGTCGCTTATGCGCAGAATGAAGTCTTGAAGTCCGTATTTAGCCGTGTCACTTGATTTGTTGCCGAGAGCTGCAGCTTCGCTGGCGAGAACGACGTTTGCGAAAGAGAAGAACTGCGCGATTTTCTGCTGGAACTTCCTGCTATCATCGGCAAAGCTTTCCGGGGTGAAGTTGAAGAATTTGCCGCTGTCGTCAGCCGCCACAGTACGGTAGTAGCACGGCATGTTTTCTGCGTTAGCGTCCGGAGTGATGTCTTCTCTGTTAAAGAAGTCGTATGCGGCCATAGCGCACATGAGCTCAACTACATGGCAAGGGTTTTTCTGCTCGTTTCCACCGGTGAGAAGTTTGCCTCCGCTGATGTCTTTACGCATGCTTGCAGGCCAACCGACGTGGTAAAGTCTTCTGTAATAAGCTTTTACAGTAGGGTCTTTGCGGTAAAATTCCATAGCAGCCTGGCTGTTGAGCGCAAAGTTGCTTGCAGAAGCGATAACTTTCTCCTTGCTTTTTTGGGTTGCGTCAGGATTAGGGAATTTGAAGTAGTCTGTGAGGAGAGATGCACCGAATTTTACTAACTCAGGGTTGAGCGTGTTGGCGCCGTCGGAGAATATGCGTACAGCCTCGTTGATTGCTCGAGGAACGACGGGGATGGAAGAAGCTCCCGTACCTCCGAAAACAGAGCCGAATATGAAAACGCGCGCACCTGCGGCGGAGTCTTGGATTTTAGTGATAAAATCTCGGAGTTCTTTCTCCTGTGGCATAGCGTCAGCCCCTTTTCTGTGTGCGTTAAGCGCGGCTTCTACAATGCCGTGATACATTAGCATGCTGCCAAGGTGAGTCTGGGCGCGGTATCCGTGAGAAAGGTCAAACTTCTGAACAGTTTCCTTGTCGAGGAAAAGGTCTGCCAAGTCTTGGTTGTCGTTATCGTCATCTCCTATGTTGGCAAGGTTGCGGAACGAGCATCTGTTGCCGGCATAGTCTGTAGAGAACTTGTGGAGGTTTATTTTGGCAGAGAAGAAAGTCTGACGATTAGGCGTACCTCCAACCTTGTCGGCAGAAGAAGTCTTAATGTCGTTATATAGGTTAATCAGCTTCTCGGCGCGGTCTTTGTTACCGTTGCTGCTGTCGGTGTCGATAGTCAGGATGTCGATTTCCTGTCCGTCGAACATACCCATAGCGCAAAGGTGGACAAAAGACTCGAGGCAGCGCATGCCGGTACCGCCGATGGCGATTACGAATAATTTGTCATTCATGATGTTATTTGTTTAAATAGTTGAGCTAATACTGCTTAATCTATTATTTAGAACCAAGTGCCGAGTTTTGAGCGTTTGAAAGCGACGCTGAGAACCCATCCGATAGCGATGAAAGCAATCAATACTGCAATGGCAGAGTAAACGTTTTGCATTGTGAGTGCGTCAACAGCCTCTTTTATTTTTGCAGGTCCGAGTTTGCGGAAAGTCTCTTCAAAGCCGCGTATTTTGGTGAAGAAGTTTAGTAAGAAAGACGCAATAGGGGTCAGGATGGCGAAAATCCAGAACCATATACGGCGTACAGACTTGTCACCACCGCCAGGGCGATAGTTTACAAGCAGAGCTGAAATGATAGCAAGAACGAGAAATCCTGCAAGGACAATTGCAGCCCAAATCCAAACGTCTGCTACTGTTGGTTGTGTGGCGTTTGTAGCAGCCTGAGTTCCGCTGCCAAGTTTTCCTGCCAAGGCAGGTGGTAAAAGTAGGTGTAACATGATTTAGTGTTTTTTTGTTGGTTATTGTATTATTGTTATTTTTTAGTATTGTGCATGAATGTAGAAAGTGTAAACGACTTTGCCGATAGGGCGAACTTCCTGCAGTGCGAGTCGTACAGATTCGCTGAGGTTGTCGTAGTCACCCCACTTGAAAAGCGGCTCAAGCTCATCTGCGTCTTTGTCGTCGACGTCTTCAATTACGATGTCCACGCGGAGGAGGTCTCCAAGCTCTGCGCCGTTAATCTGTGTTCCGTCAAATTTGTCCCAGTCAAAGTCGAGTCCATATTCGCGGAAACCGTCGAATGTGACAGGTGAAGGATATTTTTCAGAAGGGTCGTCTTCAAGCTTGAACATATCTTTTACCTCAGACATTGCAGCCTCGGCGTAAGGGAATTTGTTGTTTCCGTAGACGTCAAAATAATTGTCCTCTGAACCTTCAGCGTGGTTAGGGCGCTGATTTTCGGCATAGACATAGTTGTAGTAGTTGGTGTAGTCTGCCTGTGCGTTGCTGACTTTCACGTCAAGTTCTACGTCATCGTAGGCAAAGCGGGTGAAGTCAAAATAAAAGTTTTGAATGAAGTATGTATAGCTATAAGGGGGGTAAGGCTTAGACTCGTATTGCATTGCATATCCGTTAGCTATCACGTCGGAGTAAGGCACGGTGAGCGGATAGTATTCCGCCTTGAATTTCGGCATTGCGATATAACGGTCTTCCATGGAAATGTCTTCCTGTACGCAGGTGACATTGTCTATACCGTCTTCGCCGTGATAGTTACCACCCTTATTAGCAGCGGGATAGTTTGTTTTTACCTCGTAATAGCTGTTGCTCATTACGAATTTCTTGTAGTTTTCGGGCTTTCCCTGGAGAGCGCTTGTGATTTTGTCAATCAGCCTGTTAGGGTTGCCGTCGAAAATGGTGAAGAAAAGCTTTTTGTCTTTTCCTTTTTCCTTGTAATCAACGATAAGGAATGTGATGTTTCGGTCTTTTTTGAGCCAGTCGACGAAGAAACGCTTAGCGAAAGCGTTTTTCATGATTTTGTTCCCGTCGTATTCCTCATAGTCTGTGATGAGTACGGCGGGCTTGCCGTCGGCTATGATTTGCTCGAGAGCGGTTCTGATAGGAGCTTTTTGCTTAAGGTATTCTTTAGGGTTAATGGCCTTGTTGAAGATGTCTTCAGGTGTGCCTTGTATGGTATCCATCTTGCTGTCTGCGAGGCGGAAGTATGCGCAGCTGCTGCCGGAAAGTGAGTTTAGGATAGTGCGGAGCACTTCTTTTGTGTCGGCATCGTCATAAGCGAGGTTTACTCCGTCAGAGAAGTCGATGTAAGCGCAAATGTCGCTTGGCATGGTGTCTTGGAGCGCAGCTTTTGTGGCTACATAGTCCTGGATAAGCTCAGATGAATACTGTGCAGGTGGAAATAGTCCGGTGTCGGAGCCTCCACAGCTTGTGAAGAATGTGATGGCGGAGGCGAAAAGTGCCACTTTGCCGAATAGTTTAAAAGCCTTTCCTTTCATTGCAATGTAAGTTTATTTTATGTTTAATTTGTTGATTTTAAGCTGTTTAAATGAGATGATAGCATAATGTGTATGCGCACACCTGCTTATTAAAAGGCAAATGTAATAATTTTTTTTGTTTTTGCAATGTTTTTTTTGAAAAAAATGCAGGAGTGGGATTGGTGATTGGCTTAAAATACAAAAGGCATTCTCACGAATGCCTTTTGTAGTGACTCGTACAGGATTCAAACCTGTAACCTTCTGATCCGTAGTCAGATGCTCTATTCAGTTGAGCTAACGAGCCGGTTCAAAAATGTATGCACAAACAATTTTCCTTAGTGACTCGTACAGGATTCAAACCTGTAACCTTCTGATCCGTAGTCAGATGCTC
>CALYOL010000058.1 GCA_945231345.1 uncultured Porphyromonadaceae bacterium | reverse complement strand
GCATCGATAGTTTTGACGATGGAAGAGCTGGCAAAATATAGCTATGAGAATGGCGATACAGAGGGTCTTGTGAATGTACCTCTGGCGATACCGGGAGTAGAGTATGTGGCATTTATCCGCGAGGGGAAGGAATACATGAAGATTTCGATGCGTAGCGTGGGTGATGTGCCGGTAAACAAGTTTTGCTCGGATTATTTTAATGGCGGAGGTCATATAAACGCAGCCGGAGGCGAGTATTACGGCACGCTTGCGGAGGCGGTTTCGAAGTTTGAAGAAGCGTTACCAACATTTGATGAATATATAAGCAAAAAATAAAAGATGAAGACAAAAAACGTATTATATCTCATTATTCTATCAGTGGCAGTGTTAGCCACGTCGTGCGATGACACAAAGAGTTATTCGGAACTGCTTGATGAGGAGACAAAGCATGTAAATGCATACCTTGCCAATCAGGTTCTGATAAATGAAATCCCGGCAGACTCGATATTTGAGGCGGGAGTGGATGCGCCGTATTACAGGATAGACAATGAGGGAAATGTATATATGCAGGTTGTAAAATACGGAACTCAAGGAGACGTCAAAGACGACCAGCAGGTATATTTCCGCTATACTCGCTATGACCTGAGCCAGTATGACTCTCTAAAAGATGAGTTGCCGGAGGGCGTAGGAAACAGTGAGGACCTGGAGTATGAGCCGACATGGTTTCGTTTTAAGAATTATACATTGACAACGTCGTCGCAGTATGGTTCCGGAATCCAGATGCCACTGTATTTTCTTCCACTCGGAAGTGAGGCAAATGTGATAATCAAGTCGCAGTATGGCTTTACGAGCGAGATTTCTTATGTCACACCGTTTCTATATAATATCAGGTATTATAAGGGGAAGATGTAGTGTGGATGAGCTAAAAGAATAAATTAGATAATACAAAACCAGAAAATACTAATCCTAATTAATAACACTTTTATGTCACTGATTAAATCTATTTCCGGCATTCGCGGCACAATCGGCAGCCGTCCCGGTGAGGGTCTTTCACCGCTGGATATCGTAAAATTTACGGCTGCGTACGCTGCATTTATCCGAAAGAACACAACGAAAAAGAGTAATACCATTGTGGTGGGACGTGATGCGCGCCTGTCAGGCAAGATGGTAAACGACATTGTGGTAGGCACTCTGATGTCGATGGGCTTTGACGTGGTAAACATCGGCTTGGCAACGACTCCAACGACAGAAATTGCAGTAGTGGCAGAGGGGGCTTGCGGCGGCATAATCTTGACAGCATCACACAATCCGAAACAGTGGAATGCGCTGAAACTGCTGAATGAAGAAGGAGAATTCCTGAATGATGCTCAGGGTAAGGAGGTGCTAAGAATAGCTGAAACGGAGGAATATGAGTTTGCACAGGTGGATGACCTGGGACATGAATATACAAATACGACATATACACGCCGCCATATAGAGCAGGTTCTTGCGCTTGACCTTGTGGATGTTGATGCAATAAAGGCAGCGAATTTCACAGTAGCGGTAGATGCGGTGAACTCAATAGGCGGAGTTGTGATACCCCAGCTTCTGCGAGAGCTTGGCGTGAAGAATGTGATAGAGCTGAACTGCGAGGCGACCGGTCGCTTTGCCCATACACCGGAGCCAATCCCGGAAAATCTGACGGGGATTTCAGACCTGATGAAACAGGGAGTGGCAGATGTTGGCTTTGTGGTTGACCCGGACGTTGACCGCCTTGCGATAGTGATGGAAAATGGCGAGATGTTTGTAGAAGAATATACATTGGTGGCAGTTGCAGACTATATCCTGAGCAAAACTCCGGGTGCGACTGTTTCAAATCTCAGTTCTTCACGAGCACTTCGAGACGTGACGCTTGCTCATGGTTGCAGCTATTCAGCATCGGCAGTTGGCGAGGTGAATGTAGTGACCAAAATGAAAGAGACCGGTGCGGTGATAGGCGGTGAGGGTAATGGTGGAGTAATCTATCCAGCCGCTCACTATGGGCGAGATGCGCTTGTGGGCGTGGCACTGTTCCTCACACTCCTTGCAAAAAGCGGCAAGAAAGTGTCAGAGCTGAAAAAGCAGTATCCGGCATATGCGATAGCCAAAAATAAGGTAGAACTGACTCCGGATGTTGACGTAGATGCAATCTTGAAGGCGATGAAAGCGAAGTATGCGACAGAGAAGGTGACAGACATTGATGGTGTGAAGATAGACTTTGCAGACTCATGGGTGCACCTTCGTAAGTCTAACACAGAGCCAATAATCCGTATCTATTCAGAGGCACAGACAATAGATGAGGCTGAGGCGCTGGGAAATGCAATAAAGGAGGTAATTTTAAGCAAAAAATACTAATATAAACTTAAACATTATGAATATTAAGAATATTGCTATGGTATGTATAGCTGCGGCTGCTGTGACGTCTTGCGGCAACCAGCAGGGGCTCAAGAGCCTCAATACCGAGTATCTGTGCGATAGCATAGCGCCAGGTGAAGATTTTTATGACTATGTGACGCTTGGCTGGCAGAAGGCTCATCCGCTGACAGACGAGTATTCACGCTATGGACAGTTTAACGTGCTGAGCGACGAAAACGAAAAACGCGTGAAGGACATCGTACTCTCTTTGGGAGAAACAAAGCCTGAAAAGGGAACAGTGGCGTATAAGGTGGCTACTGTATATGCTCTTGCGATGGACTCAGTACGCCGCAATGAGGAGGGAGCAAAGCCAATCCTTGCAGACCTGAAGAGGATAGAGGAACAGCCGGCAGACAAGATGGGTGAACTCTTCCTATGGATGCAAAAAAACTATGCAAATCCATTTTTCGGAGCAGGTCCGATGGAAGACTTTAATGACTCCAATAACTATGCGATGTATGTAAGCGCATATAGCCTGGGTATGGGAGACCGCGACTATTATCTGCTTGAGGATGAGGAAAATACAAAGGCTCGTGAGGCTTATCGTACTCTAATCGTAACTCAGATGAAGAATGCGGGTTATTCAGAAGAGGATGCGAACCGCATTATGGAAAATGTGCTCAAAATAGAGACAAAAATCGCTGAGGAAACATGGACTCGCGAGGAAAGCCGCGATATAGCCCGCATGAACAATGTGAGAACAGCGGAAGAGCTTGCGTCAATGTATCCGGAACTTGACTGGAAGGCATATTTCCCTGAGACAATGGGTATAGAAATGCCGGAGAAGGTGATTGTGACAGAAATTAATACAGTAAAGCGCGGTCTTGAGCTAATGTCGTCGCTGTCTGAGCGCGAAATAAAAGACTTCTATCTGTGGCTATATGTAGACCAGGCATCAAGCAAGCTGAGCGATGCGTTTAGCGATGCAAACTTTGAGTTTGAAAAAGTTCTCAGTGGAGTGAAAGAGCAGCGTCCGCGCTGGAAACGTGCACTCTCAGCAACAGAGCGTGCTCTTGGTGAGGCAATCGGTCAGCTATATGTAGAAAAGTATTTCCCTGAATCGTCAAAGCAGTATATGCTTGACCTTGTGGAAAATCTGCGTACAGCACTTGGCGAACATATCCAGAACCTGACTTGGATGAGTGACAGCACAAAGGAAAATGCCCTGAAAAAACTTGCTGCATTTACTGTAAAAATCGGTTATCCAGACAAGTGGAAGGATTATTCATCAATGAATATAGACCCAGAGAAGTCTTATTATGAGAATATGCATGAGGTGTCAATGTGGCATCAGGCAGACACATATGCGAAATGGGGTAAGCCGGTGGATAAGACAGAATGGGGCATGACACCACAGACAGTAAATGCTTATTATAACCCGATGGCAAATGAAATAGTGTTCCCGGCAGCAATCCTTCAGGCACCATTCTTTGACCCAGAGGCAACAGATGCAGAAAACTATGGCGGTATCGGTGTTGTAATCGGTCATGAGATGACTCACGGATTTGATGACCAGGGACGTAATTTTGATGCGCAAGGCAATATGGTCAACTGGTGGACAGAAGCGGATGTAGAGGCATTTAATGCGCTTGCTCAGAAACTTGTGGCACAATTTGACGCTGTAGAAGTACTCCCGGGACTTAATGCTAATGGAACATATACACTTGGCGAAAATATAGCAGACCAGGGTGGTCTTCGCGTATCTTATACAGCATTCCTTGCATCCCAGGCAAAGAAGGGTGTGGATATCAACAGTGAAGATGCGAAGGTGGAAGGATTCACTCCTACTCAGATATTCTATATGAACTATGCGAATATATGGGCAAGCAATATCCGCGAGGAGGAAATGCGTCGCCTGACAATACAAGATGTACACTCTCTGGCGAAGAACCGTGTAAATGTTTCATTGCGCAATATTACTCCATTCTTTGAGGCGTTTGGCATAAAGGAGGGTGATAAGCTTTACCGCGCACCTGAAGACCAAGTTATAATCTGGTAAATAAAAAAGCAAATGTGGGCGCATGATATGGTGCGCCCACATTTTTTATACGAATATAGTAGTGGTGGACCGTAGATGTCCACCACTGTTATAATTGTCCGGTCTGTTGATTAGACATTTTTTTCAAGGCACGGAATTCGATGAATATAAGGATAGATGTGACTATCGTTGCGCATGAGTCGCTTATAGGGAAAGACATCCAAATTCCGTCGAGTTTGTAGAAGTGTGTCATTATGAGAAGGAGAGGGATAAGGAAAATGACTTGCCTTGTTAGTCCGAGGAATACAGATTTGCCTGCTCGTCCGAGCGACTGGAAGAATGTCGTGGATATGATTTGAAATCCTACCATCCAGAAGCAAACCATTGAAATGTTGAGTGCGTGAGCTGTGACGTCTATCAGTTCTGTGTCGTCAGTGAAAGCCCTTGCAATGTAAGCCGGGGCAAACATTCCACCGCACCAACCAATAAGGCAAATTAGTGTAGAGACTCCGGCAGCGAGCCAAAATGCGCCCTTGAGGCGGTTAAGTCGCCCGGCACCGTAGTTGTAGCCGATGATAGGCTGCAATCCCTGGCAGATGCCAATTATTATGGCAACTATCATTGCGGTGTATGTGGTGAAGATTCCGGCAGCCGCCACAGCTGTGTCACCGCCGTATTTTAGGAGCGTATTGTTGATGATGACGTTTATAAAGCAACTTGCAACGTTTACGATGCTTGGTGCTGCTCCGATAGCCACGATTTCCATTGCTATTCGCCAGTCTATTCGGTAAATTCCACGTTTGAATACGAGTGTGCTGTCTTTGAGAGTGAAGTGGTGAAGCACGAAAAGCATAGAAATAAACATGGAGATGTCTGTGGCGATGGCAGCGCCCTTAATACCCATGTCCAGCGCATAAACGAATGTAGGGGCGAGGATGATATTAAGTCCGGCTCCTATAATCATAGTCATCATAGCTCTGCGAGGAGCGCCGGAAGCGCGGATGACGTTGTTAAGGCTGAAGCTGAAGTTAGTGAGGAGCAAGCCCGGGAGAATGTAGACCATGAACTCTCTGGCATAAGGTAGAGTGACCTCGCTTGCTCCAAAAGCCATGAGAATGTCGTCGAGGAAAATGGCGAGTAGTGTGATGTAAATGGCACCGTTGAGCGCGGTGAGAGAAACGGCGTTACCGAGGACTTTTTGTGCAGCGGAGTGGTTGTTGCTTCCGAGTAATATTGACACTCGAGCGGCAGAGCCACCTCCGACAAGCACGCCAATGGCAGTGGCAATGTTCATTACGGGGAAAGTAATGGTAAGCCCGGCGATGGCAGCGGGGCCTACGACGTGTCCGATTACCATTCGGTCTATTATGTTATAAAGCGACATTACGAGCATCCCGACTACAGCAGGAAGGCTGTATTCCCATAGTAGCCTTGCGATGGGTCGGTTAGCGAGTGCTTCAAGGCTTTCGTGTTTCTGCATAATGGTTATGACAATGTGTTAAAAAAAAGAAGTGTCAAGGGAAAACTCAACACTTCTTACCAAAAACTATAACGAATGATTACTTATTTCTTAGCAGCATCGAGCTCTGCGCGGCGGAGATATTTCTGCATATCAATGCCGTATCCTTCCCCAAATTGAGGATAGTCTTTGATGATAGAGCGGTAGATGTCGGCTTCTTCAGTAAACTTGCCCTGTTCGCGGTAAACGCGAGCGAGTTTTTGCATGAAGAAAGGAGTGTAATAAGCGTTGTTGTCAGACTCGCTGATAGCGTCTTTGAATGCAGAAACAGCATCATCGAGCTTGTCAAGGTTAACGAGACAGTCTCCTTTGAGAGAGTAAGCGGCAGCACCGATAATGCTTTCGCTTGCGCTGAATTTATCAAGGTATTTTAGAGCTTCCTCGTATTTTTCATCTTTGTAAAGCATAGTAGCAGCCTGAAGAGCGGCGCGGTTAGCGGCATCGTAACCGTCGTTGTCGGCAACTTCCATGTACTTAGCGAGTGCTATAGAATCGTTGCCAAGTGCAAGCTGAATGTCGGCAGCGCCGATGTTGTCGTTAGCCTTAGCGATTCCCGGCTGACGCACGAGGTAAATATAGCCAAGTACTAAAACTGCCACACCGACAACAGCCGCTGCAGCCCAGAGGATAATTTTCTTGTTGTTTTGAACTTTTTCACTCATTTCAACGAGAGAATCGTTAAGTTCGTCTACACCGTTTTCAGGTACGTTGTTTTTTTCTTTTGCCATTTTATTGTGAATTTTTTTATTTTTCAATAATGTTGTTTTTTCCGAATTGCAAAGGTAAGACTTTTTTTTCAAATCACAAAATTTTAGTGTGATATGTGGATATTTTCGTGAAATATTTTCGTGAAAAAGTAAAAAATGTGTATATTCGCAGGATAAAAAAGAGGATATATGTTTAGTAGTGAACCGTATACATTTGACCGTGTTGTTAGGCTGGTATTGTCGCTGTTGCTGACGGTGGCTGTGATATATTTTGTGTATGTTTTGCGCGATGTGCTGCTTCCGTTTGTGGTGGCGTGCCTTGTGGCTTACATATTTGAGCCGTTTGTGCAGTATAATCGTAGTATATTGCGGCTGAAGGGACGAGGCGTGGCGGTTTTTGTGACGCTTTTTGAGACGTTTACTCTGCTATGCCTCTTGTGCTATCTGTTTGTGCCGACGATAGTGAAAGAGATGTATTCACTTGGGTTGATGCTACAGGAGTATGCGACGGAGCATCGCGATGTGGATTATGTGCCTGTATGGCTTCAGGAGTTTATCCGGAATAATGTAGACCTGAAGGCGATAGCATCACATATAACCTCAGACGATGTGCAGAAGGTGATGGACAGTGTTTTTTCAGTGGTGTCTGGTGGAGTCAGTTTTGTTGTGGGGGTAGTTGAATGGATTTTTGCGTTGCTATATCTTGTGTTTATAATGCTGGATTATGACCGCTTGATGTCCGGTTTTAAGAAGATAGTTCCGGCGAAGTATCGAAAGACGGTTTTCGGGATTGGGAATGACATAAAGCGGAGTATGAACCTTTATTTTCGCGGTCAGGCTCTGATAGCTGTGATTGTGGCGGTAATATATTGCATTGGTTTTTCAATTGTAGGTCTGCCTTTGGCGATAGTTCTGGGATTGCTGATAGGAGTGCTGTTTATGGTGCCGTATCTGCAGTTTGTCACGATAATACCGGTGACATTCTTGTGCCTTGTTGTTTCCACGACGGGTGAGACATCGTTTTGGACGATGTGGTGGGAGTGCATGGCAGTATATGCTGTGGTTCAGATAGTGGCAGACGTGATATTGACACCCAAAATCATGGGCAAGGCAATGGGTATGAATCCGGCGATAATCCTGCTGTCGTTGTCGATATGGGGTAGTCTTTTGGGTATTTTGGGAATGATAATCGCATTGCCGCTGACGACGCTGATAATAGACTATTACAACAGATATGTCAGTAAATGATAAGGTGAATAGTATACCATTTAGCGCAAAGAATGAGATTTTGGATTAGCGGGTTCATAACATTGTAGTTTTTACTGCAAAGTTATGAACCCGTAATGTTCATCTTCAACGCTTTTTTGGGATGATTCTAAAGCATAGTAAGAGTTATTTGCGTAGAACCCAAGTTGTGCAGTTTAAGACACCACCAGAGAGGGCGACATCGTTGTAATCAATGGTTTCAATAATTTTGTTAGGGAACACATCTTTTAGTTTGGCAAGTGCCTCGGCATCCTTATTGCCAGATACGCCAAACATAGGTAAAATAATGAGGTTGCCAACTTCAAGATAGTTTATATAAATTCCGATTGCATGGTCGGTGTTACCCTTAATCTTATGCTCGAACCACGGGAAGTTTACATAATTAAGGTTAGCTTTATCAAGAGCCTTGATAATTGCCTTTTTCATATACACGAGATCTTGATCGAGATTGTTGACGAGTACAGTGTTCGAGTCAACAAAGCGCATCATGCCGTCGGCATGTCCTGTGAAATCATATTCGGGTTTATAAGCAGGGATAATGATAATTTCACATTCAAGGAGATTTGCAAGTTCTGCTTTAAGATTTTCTTCGGACCAATCGGGATTTTCCGAGAAAATGCGATCAGTAATTATGGCTTTATTGCCGTACATTACTACATTTCCACCATCGAGATTGATATCTGAAAAAATAGGTGATATGCCGTTGACTTTATCAATGTGCTTTACATCAGAACGAGAGTCTGAATATTTAGGGTCATTCAAATATGATGGTTCATATCTGAATTGAATTAGTTTACCACTCGGAGTCTGCACGGGCATATAATCTCTGCACCATATATCTTTTGTGCCTTCGAGGAAAGCAAAAGGAATATTATGCTTGTTCAATATGTCGGTTAGATGCTTGCAGGTTTCCGTGTATTGTGATGCTAATAAAGCTGATAGATAAACTACTTGACTCCCTTCTTCAATCTTCGCTGAAGATTGAAACTTTTCGATTTTATCTTCGATAATTTGTTGTTGTGCAGGTTTATCAGTTTCTTGTTTTTTACTCCATTCTCGGCGAAATTGTGCGTTATCATCCATTGAAGTCATTTTGAATCAAGTTATTGAGAATTTTTGCAAATTTACGATTTTTTTCTGAAACGCCAAGCAATCTTAACGGAAAATATGCGTAAAAACAAACCATCAATGTGCCATCAATGTGCCTCTGTGTACTTACTCTTATGTGTATATTTTTATATAGATTTTAAACGGTGATATTAATCGTTGAATTATTTTTGGATGCTAAAGAGCGTCGTCGGGGAATGTGACTTCGTTGATGACTTTGTTTGATTTGTGGAGCCGAATCCAAGTTTTGAATGAGCGAGAGCCTTCGGTGAGGAGGATGATGCGAGCTCCGTTACCTCCGGCGATGTTGTTGTAAACGGTGTTTGCGCCGGAATATCTGCCGTAAGCGAGTGCTATTCCTTGCCAAGCTGTTATGTAGTCGTTGATGTGGTCGTGTCCTACGAAAAGTCCCATGATGTCGTGGCATTGGAACATTGCAGAGCATAGCCCTGTATTGATTTTAGGGCTGCAAGGTGCCTCTTTGCGAGTGCCGACGAGAAATGCGCTTTCAGCAGCGGCAGCGGTGTTAAATTCGGGCGTAGGGATGTGCATGAATGCGAGAGAGGGGAGAGGGTTTCCGTTGTTTGCGGCAGTAAAAGCCTTGCTGGTAGTGATATACCAGTTAATCTGGTCGTTTTTCACCCACTCGTAGCCGTCAACTTTGTTGTATCCGTGACTGTCAATCATATAAAGAACAGCGGCGTCGGTGTCGTTGTGGGCGGATTTGATGGTAAGAG
>CALYOL010000057.1 GCA_945231345.1 uncultured Porphyromonadaceae bacterium | reverse complement strand
ATACCGAGGAAGCCCATCATCTCAACGTGAGCAGGAACAGAAGAAGAGCCTGCAAACTGAGCGTCTGAGTGCATACGACCCATAGTATCAGTCATACCATAAGAAGCAGGGCCGGCAGCCATGTTGTCAGGGTGAAGAGTACGACCTGTACCACCACCTGATGCTACTGAGAAGTATGGTTTGCCAGCGAGTACACGCTCTTTTTTATAGGTACCTGCAACAGGGTGCTGGAAGCGAGTTGGGTTTGTAGAGTTACCTGTGATAGAAACGTCAACGCCTTCCTTCCACATGATAGCTACGCCTTCGCGAACGTCGTCAGCGCCATAGCATTTAACTTTTGCACGAGGACCATTAGAATAAGGGATTTCACGAACTACTTTGAGCTCGCCAGTGAAATAGTCAAATTCAGTCTGAACGTATGTAAATCCGTTGATACGGCTGATAATCATAGCAGCGTCCTTTCCAAGTCCATTTAGGATAACTCGGAGAGGCTCCTGACGAACCTTGTCAGCCTTAGCTGCGATTTTGATAGCGCCTTCAGCAGCAGCAAAAGACTCGTGACCTGCGAGGAACGCAAAGCACTTAGTCTCCTCGCGGAGAAGACGAGCAGCGAGATTACCGTGACCAAGACCAACCTTACGGTCGTCTGCCACAGAGCCCGGGATACAGAAAGACTGAAGACCGATACCGATAGCCTCAGCAGCGTCAGCAGCATTCTTGCAACCTTTCTTCAGGGCGATAGCGCAACCTACAACGTATGCCCACTTAGCATTTTCGAAGCAAATTGGCTGAGTTTCTTCACATGTCTTATAAGGGTCGATACCTGCAGCATCACATATTGCATTTGCTTCTTCGATATCCTTAATGCCGTTTTCATTCAAAGCAGCGAGAATCTGCTTGATACGACGGTCTTGGCTTTCAAATTTCACTTCACGAATCATAGCTGTATTATTCTTTACGTGGGTCAATATATTTAACTGCATCAGCGAAACGTCCGTAAGAGCCTTTAGCCTTTTCGATAGCCTCTTTCGGGTCAACGCCATTCTTAATCATCTCCATCATCTTGCCCAGGTGGATAAATTCGTATCCGATAACCTGGTTTTCCTCGTCAAGAGCCATGCGAGTGCAATAGCCTTCAGCCATTTCAAGGTAGCGAGTACCGGTCTTAGTAGTACCAAACATAGTACCTACCTGGCTACGGAGACCCTTTCCAAGGTCTTCAAGAGAAGCACCAACAGCAAGACCGCCTTCAGAGAAAGCAGACTGAGTACGTCCATATACAATCTGGAGGAAAAGTTCACGCATCGCTGTGTTGATAGCGTCACAAACGAGGTCTGTATTCAGAGCCTCAAGGAGAGTCTTACCCGGGAGGATTTCAGAAGCCATAGCAGCAGAGTGAGTCATACCTGAGCAACCGATAGTCTCAACGAGAGCCTCTTGGATAATACCGTCTTTTACGTTCAGTGTAAGCTTGCACGCACCCTGCTGTGGAGCGCACCAGCCAATACCGTGAGTAAGGCCGCAAATATCTTTGATTTCTTTAGCACGCACCCACTTGCCCTCTTCAGGGATTGGTGCGGATGGGTGATTAGCACCTTTCTTTACACAGCACATGTGCTGCACTTCTTGAGTGTAAATCATAACGCGATTTTAAAGTTAATTTTAAGTAAGATTTCTTTCTTCTGCAAAGGTACAAATTTTTCTCCGCATTTCACTAATATCATCCTCATTTTTTTCTTGACAAAACGCAAAAAGGCGGGGCAAAAAGCCTCGCCTTTTCAGTGTGTTGTATAAACCGGCCTATTTCACAAGGATTTTGGCAGCCTGACGCCCGGCGATAACGATGTATGCACCGGAAGCGATGTTGCTGAATTGCGCAGTGCCATCCATTGTCTTTGCAGAACCGATTAGTGAGCCATTTATGCTGTAAATTGCTGCATTTGGAGCAGAAGTGGAAACAATGACGTTGTGTCCCTCAACTTTTACAGAAGAGCGGATGTCGTCAGCCTCGATGCTTTCAACAGCTGCAATGTCGATAAACGGGGTGGTGAGCACAAGGTTCGGGAACTGCGCATTTTGCATTACGCACATGATGTAGTCAAAGTCGTAAAGGAACTCTGTCACACCATTTTCGATGACATACTCATCATTTACATACAATTCTTCGCCGACGAGATTTCCATTTTCGTCGTAGCTTGGCATACCGATAAACCAGCGATATGTAGTCTCAACGCCGTTAACTACAGCTTCTGAAGAAAGGTCTACTTTTCGGTCTTCGCCGGAAGTAACCTCCAGCTGTGCCTGATTAGCGTATGTATATAGGCTTAGCCCGGTACCGAGAGGCAGTGTGCTGAACTTAAAGTTGTTGTAGTCTACAAAGAGAACTCTAAGTCCAGGATTTCCGCTGATGTCAAGGGTTGACAGATAGTTTTCAGAGAGTCCAAGCTGCTGAAGTTCAGGCAGCTTAGAAAGGTCAACTGAAGTAAGATTGTTATTAGCGAGGTCAAGCGACCAGAGCTGAGAATTATCAAGGTTTATAGATTTCAGTCCGTTGCTTGCGATAGATAGCAGCCCGAGGTTAGTGTGCTTTTTTGCGTCAAAAGACTCGATTTTGTTATCATTGAGGCTGAGCATATACACCGGGTATTCACTGAAGTCTGCGGAAGTGAAGTTGTTATTATCAAGCATAAGCTCTGTGAGCTTAGTTTTCTCCTCAGGGAGCGTGATTTCGCTCAGACCTGCACCGGAAAGGTTAATACATGTCACCTGTGAGAGTTTAGAGCCGTCGAATTTGCTCATAGGTGTTGATGTCAGGCTGAAAACGTCGAGGTTTGAAGTGCTATTGTATGAATAGAGTTTTACTTCAGCGCCAGCATAAGTCTTAACCGGGAACTGATAATAGTCGTAACGAGAGCCGAGGTTGTACTGTTGGAAATCCACGCCATCGCCCTTCCAGTCGATATACACAGTGGTGTTATCAACGGAGCCGGAGAGAGAAATGTTTGAGTTGCCATTAGCAGTAGTAGTGAATGTAGCAAATACATATTCAGGCTTGTCAGCCGCCTCAGTGGCAGTAGTCTTGAGTGTAAGACCGGGGAAGAGAGAATTATTCATTTCGCAATATACTTTCTTGCCCCAAGAAGGTGCGAGAAATACAGTTTTTCCAGCTTCTTCGGTGTAGTCAGTACCGTTAACGAGTAAAGTGCCGTCGGTCTGTTTCCAAACGTATGCAGTGGCATTTTCAACGTTTTGCTCAGAAAGGTCTACACCAGGGCACTTAGTTGCGATAGCGATGTCGTTTTGTGGAGCGTAAACGTAGTTTACCACATTTGTAGGATTAGGAAGATTGAGGAATGTAAATGCGTTGTTAGAGCAGTTAAAGTAGTCGAGAGAATAAGTTTGGGGCATTACGAGCGAGGAAATCTTATTGTTTGCTATATTCAATACAGTAATTTCAGTGCTGTAAGAAATATTCACGGAAGTGAGTTGATTGCCAGAAACATTGAGTGACTTTAGGTTGTCGCCATCTTTGAAAGAGAGTTCAGAGAGTTGGTTATTGCTCAGATTGAGGTGCTGTATAGTCAGCATATCGTTTAGAGTAACTTCCTTCATTTCATTGTTGCTGAGGTTTATATCAGAAAGTACGTTTTTCTGATATGCGTCGTTAGCACCACGGATGTTAAGAGAGCTGAAGTGGTTTCCAGTAAGCTCGAGTGAGGTAAGGCAACGGTTCCAACCTAAATCTATGCTATATAGTTCAGTATTGACCAGTCGGAGGGAGCGGAGAGATTTCAGAGCAGAGAGGTCTATTTTGGAGATATAGAATCCTTCAATATCCAGAGCTGTGATAATTTCACCTTCAGGCACATAAACCTTAATCGCACCTCTCTGTGTTACGCCAGAAACCTTTCCCGACCCGACAGCCTCCTGCGAAACAATGGAGAATGGCACTTTTGTTCCGTCACCAAAGTCTACATAAACCGTTTTAGGAGTTTCCTCGCTTGCACCATCCATACCGACTACAAATGACGCTTCAGCATTGTATAGAAGTGGAGCAGTGAAAGAAAATGCAAGGTCGTCTTGACCGTAATTTGCCTCAGATTTTACCTTAAATCTATTTGTGGTGAGAGGCTTGAAAGAAAATTCGGTGTTAGGGAAGGCATCGTTGTAGAAAGCGAGATAAACAGAGTCTGAAACCTCCTTAAGGAATGTGATTTTTCCGTTATCGTTTGTATAATAAGTGCCCTCGGCGAGCTCGTTTACAATACCGGGGTTAGACTCAGATGTCTTGTAAAGAGCTACTGTGGTGTTAGTACCTTCTCGGATGATGCGAGAAGTGAGGTCGATAGTAGAACCTACCTTAATACTTCTATCGACGGGGAGCGGATTTTGGTCGTATTCATATTCGTTCCATTCTCCGGGGAGAGGGAGCGTGTTAAAATCGAAATAGTTACCGCTAATCATCAGGGTGTTAAGGTTAGTGTTTTTAGACACGTCCAGATGGCTGAGATTATTGTTTCGGAGACGGAGGTCCTGAAGGTAATACAGAGAAGATACGTCGATGTCAGAAATGGCATTACCGTTTGCAAAAACGTAAGTCAGGAGCGGATTGTTTCTAAGCTCGAGTGACTTGATTTTATACTGTGAATAACCGGAAGCTGAATGGTCGCAGAAAAGCTGCATAAGAGCGGCGTTTTTGCTCAGGTTCAGCTCAGTGATTTTAGTGTCTGAGACGTTGAGGATAGTAAGTTTCTCGTTTTTAGACAGGTCAATAGAGCTGACAGGCGTAACGTCGATAGAAAGACGCTGCAAGTCAGGGCATCCTGTAGGGTCAATGGAAGTGAGTCCGCTATTTGCATAAGCGCTGAAGCTGACCATCTTAGGATAGTTAGAGAGGTTAAAATTAGGGTCCACCTTGTCAGTCTTTCCCATTTCGAGGAGAACGAGGTCTGGTTTTTCCCCAATTACAGGAGCAGAAACAGTGAATGGATTATCGTCGATGTAAAGCATGACGATTTTCTTGTTGTTGGTAAGGTCGAGAGCGTTAAGTTCGTTGTGCTCGCAGTTAAGGACATCAAGGTTTACAAGGGAGCTGATTTCAATGTCAGTAGCATAGCAACCTGAGATGTTAAGCATGTCGATATTCTCAGCGTCGCCATAAATTTTGATGTATCCGTCTTTAGAAACGTTGCATGAGATATAAGTACCAGTAAGACTACCTGTTTCCTCATTAAAGCTACGCTGCGACAGTTCATATTCCTGTCGTCCATATCCACAGTCAACGTCGATGTACCCGGCATTAATACCGGAGATGACAACAGCCGCCACGTTAGCCTCACCATTTTGGACGTAAGAGTTGGTCTTGATTTCAATAATTGGCTTTTCATCTTGCCCCAATGCCGAGAGCGAGCAAAGGCAAAATGCGCCTATAAACATTTTTCTTAAAAAATTCATACGGGAAATATTATGGTTTTATTTAATAATTATTTTCTGAGAATGACGGCGGTTAACGCTGATAATATACATACCCGGAGTGAGTGAAGAAGTGTCGATAACAGCTTCGTCGCCCGTAGCGGCTACGTTCATCACGGTCTTGCCTGTAACGTCGTAGAGCGCAATGTTCATTTTGTCTGCTCCACCGAGGAAAATTTCAAACAATCTATCACCAACAGACTTAATCATGAGTCTTGCGTCGGCGTCGGCATTGATAGAGCCAACACCTGCGCGGCGAATGACTTCCTTAAGTCCGGCGTATGCGTCAAATTTACCTGCACCAGCACGGATAGGGTCGTCAACAGAAGCGACAAAGTCGTCTTTTACGGCAGTAGAGTTAATAATATCTTTGACATCGTCGATAGTTATATTCGGGTCAGCCTCCACCCATAGAGCGAGGGAGCCAGCGACATAAGGCGAAGCCATAGAAGTACCGATAGCCCAATACCAGTAATTGTCACGACCCTCTTCACTCACCACAGCCTGCTGCTGAGTTTTGAAGCTTTCGCCATATTGCTCAACAACGGCATCAACATAGTAACTATTTGTGGAAGAAATGATTATAGCTCCTGGAGCGCAAACGTGTGGAAGGTTTCGCCCGTCGATGAGAGTACCGAAAGAAGTGAAGTCAGAGATTTTGCCAGGAGTAAAGTCTGAAGTAGAATGATAGCAAAGACCGTCAAGCGCAGGGAAGTCACTGCGAGTGTTGTAAGAGCCGATAGCGAGGATGTCGTGTCCGGTGCACATGTCGGAAATAGTACCGTTTTTAGAGCCTGCATCCCAGCCGTCAATGCCGAGGTTTCCAAGAGTGGCGAAAGTAGCGTCACCGTACACGTCGATTCGCTGTCCGTCTTCACCTGTAGCGATAAAACCGAATGTATAGTTGTCGTTGGCGTTAGAAGTAGTGTTGATAAGATAGCAGTCAATCATAGCGTAGAAACGTCCGTTATCTTCGTTGTAAGTCCATCCGCAGCCGAGATATCCATCGAAATAAGTACCAAGCTGCGTATCCTCGATATCTGTAGAAGACTGAGCCCAATCAGAGCTTGTAACCCAATACTTACCCACACCCTGGTTGCTTGCCACAGATGGGTCTGCCATAGCGTATACTCGAGCATTTCTTCCGCGAGATTTATTATAGACGACGAGGGAAAGGGTAAAAGGCTTTTCAGAGTCGCTGTAAATGACAGTCTGTCCTGCGCGGGCGAAAACAGTAGAGCCATCTTGCAGCTCAACCTCTCCTCCACGGATAAAAGTCTTGACCGTATTGTTGTCAGCAGTAAGGGTTTTGTTTAGTGCAATATCCATATCGCCCTCATTTCCTGCAGACATACATATAAGCGCATTATCTTGCTGAGCGCACATGTCAAGGAACTGGTTAATCATGCTTTTTCCGTCGTGAGGGCCAATGTTGCTGCCGATAGAAAGGTTTATCACGGCACGCTGCTTTTTTTCAGAAGCGTATTGGAGGATATAATCAACGCCGTATGCAATGACAGCGTCGTAAAGCGGACCTGTAGCGGCAGCGATATCCGCGCCGAGTGCCACACCGCAGTATGGACTTGTA
Source organism: uncultured Porphyromonadaceae bacterium (assembly GCA_945231345.1). GTDB lineage: Bacteria > Bacteroidota > Bacteroidia > Bacteroidales > Muribaculaceae > CAJUPY01. The sequence continues at coordinate 2,732 of CALYOL010000057.1, read as the reverse complement.
GCGTCAACTACAGAAGCGGTCTTGTCAGCATCATTGTTAGAGATAGCGAGTTTGACAGCACCCTTATATCCGCCAGCCATTGTGCCCATAGTGTGAGCGCCGTGGTAAGTAGTGGCATCGTCGGTCTTGAAATTAGAGATGTTAGTATCGTCGAAAAAGCGAGTGGTAATAGGATTGCTTGCGCTTGATGTTATAGTGCTGGAGGCGAGGAATTTTACTCGTGAGGTTCCGTCCTCGTTTCTGAAGTTGATATGATTAGGGTCCATACCCACGTCCACGATACCGGCAATCACGCCTTTACCAGTGTAAGGCTGTTCAAGGTCAATGCCGGCGTGAATCTTGTTAACGCCGGAAAATTCCCGAGCGATGTCGTTGTTTACGTTAACTTCTCGAGCAAGTTGGAATCGGCTGACGCAATTAAGGCTTGCGACACGCTCCACCTCCCCTATCGGCATAGCGACGAAAGCAAATCCATGGCGACAGCCAAGAACTGTAACGCCTTCGTTTTCAAGGCTTGTACGGTCTGCACCGTCGGCAAGGCGGATTATGCCGAGAGCGTGAGTTGCAGGAGCTGATTTTTTTGTCTTAAGCAGTTTGCCCTGCTCAAGTTGAGTTTGCTCAAGCCTCATTTTCCTGAGCTGAGCCTGGCTGACGAGGTCAAGTTCAGCCTGGGCAGAAGCTGCAGTGATAGAAGCCGCAGCAAAAAGAGTGAGTAATGTGAACTTCATGGAATTAATAGCTATTTAGTAAAAAAAATGTTCTGAAAAAATGAAAAAGACTGCTGCAAAACTGTGGATTATCAGTCTTTACGTTTTGCAACAATCTTTTTTATTATGTTATTCAGGGCATTGAAGCCCAGAAGTATTTCTGCAATTACTTTTTGAGGACTTTCTGTCCGTTTACGATGTAAAGACCGGCAGGAAGAGTCTCAAAGTCGTTGCTTAGGCGGATACCCTGGAGGTTGTAAACAGCCTTTTGACCGTTATCTGCAACGCTGATAGTTTCAACACCGGAAGTAACGTCGAGAACGACATGGGTATCGGCATTAACAGTAAACTCAGCAGAATCGGCATTATCAGCGATAACCTCATCATTTACAGTAACCTTAATTGAAGTATCCTCCTTGTTGATGAAAATTCCAAACTTAGTGCCTGCCAAAACGTTGATGTCTTCGAATGAAGTAGGAACGCTGATGTCGCGGTAGCAATCAACGCTTTCCTTGTCGCCAATAACCTCAAAAGAGACAGTGTAAGAGGCAGGTTCGCCCATAAGGAAGAATTTAGCAACAGAGCCATTTCCAACGCTGTTGAAATCGTAAGAAGTACCGCCGGTGTAACGAGGAGCGTAAACCTCATCGTTAAAGTAAGCAAAGCAATTGTTAGCGCCCCAGAAAGAAACCATCATCGGGAGGTCAGAAGCAGCATCAAATTTTACTAAGTTGTATCCGTTCTCGATTGTAAGAGAAGTATAGTCTGAGTAGTCAACGCTGTGTCCGTAAGGAGCACCGCTGAGGTCATCTACGTATATCACGAAGAGTTCGTTGCGCTCTTTTGCGTGAGAAGTAACGTCTATTACCATACCCTCAGTAGGATAAACCGTATAAGCACCGCTATAGTCTGCAGAAACTTCCTCTCCACCAGCGACAACCTTGTCGATAATGCAACCGTCAGCATTAGTGATAGTGATATAGCGAGTCTGTTCGCTTACCTGTATTGCGTTAGATGTACCGGTGAGCTCAATCGTTTTACCATCGTAGTAGCTACCTTTGTAAACGTAGATGTGACTTGGGTCAGTAACGTTAAGAGTAGCGTTAATCATAGTGTAAGCATGAGCTTTAATGTCGATGGTAGTAGCCTCAGTGACTACAGTCTGATAGTAGTTGTAATAAGAGAATGGGCTGCCATTTACATCGAAGGAGTCGATGCCATAGTCGCTTGTGTTAAGAGTCATGTAAATCTTAGAACCAAGCTTTAGCTCGAAGTTCTCGTCAAGGTAGTTTGTGACTTCTACATCATTAACCTTGAAAGAGGAAATAAGATTGGTGCAACCTTCAGGAATGTTAATTTTCACAGGCACACTTTCATCAGGGAATTCAGCGAAGATTTCAATCTTCATACCATCAGCCATAGTGATGTAATAGTAGCCATTATCAGCAGGAACAACTTCGTCGTTAATCTTGACCTGATATAAGTAGCTACCATAATCAGCATGCTTAATCTGAAGGTTTTTCTCGATAGCAGAAGCGAAAGGGAATTCCTGCCAACCGGCAACAAATTCAGGATAAGCGTAAGTTTCAGAAATGTAAGCGCTGACTTTAGCCGGATTGTCTACGTAAATGTTCATTTTGGCATCTACAGCGTCAGCCTTAGCAATTGTAGTAACCTTATACACGGCGCCTTCGTCTGAGCTGTAAATATAGAGGTTTGTAGAAGTGCTGCCATTGATGTACATGTCTGAAGATGTTTCTCCGAGAGTTTTAACAACAGACTGTAGATAAGCATCACTTGCAGCTGTAATAGAAATACAGTCGTACTGGTTAACAGTCAGGTCGTTAACACCGCTAACAACAGCATAGTCTGCGTATGCAACCTGGACTTTTACTCTGCTCGCATCGTCAATATCGAGCTGAACGTTTATCGCGTTAGCAGCTACACATGCGAGCAGCACGAGAATTGTGGTAAAGAATTTTTTCATTGGAAACGATTATTAATGTTATTGTTATTATGTAAAAA
>CALYOL010000056.1 GCA_945231345.1 uncultured Porphyromonadaceae bacterium | reverse complement strand
ATGTTTTTTTGTCAATAAAACAAACGATGTGGGTCGGAAAGTGGGGTAAAAAGGTAAGATTCCGACCACTATTGATTATGTTAAGGTTGAGTTTGATGGTGATTTTGATATTTTGCTGCGATTTTAAATGTGTTTAAACAGTTGATATATAATGGTATAGGTGTTGAATACGATGGATTCTTGTTAAAATAATTTATTTACAAACGATGTGGGTCGGAAAGTGGGGTAAAAAGGTGAGATTCCGACCACTATCGATTTGTTGAGTGATGTTGCACATGCGAGTTGTGTGGTAAGATGGGGCTTGTGTAGCGTGATGTTTTGGTGGCATTTGCTGATAGTGGCAAAAATTTTTGTAAGATATAATCAAAATGAGTAACTTTGCACTTGAAAAAGGAAACAAAGCGTAAATGATTGAAAGGATAGTAATTATTGATAATGTTGACCCTGTGACATTTTATGGGGTCAATAATTGTAATATGCTGTTACTCCGAAATTTATACCCAAAGCTGAGAATGGCGGCGCGTGGCTCTATCATCAAGGTGATAGGCGAGGAGGAGGAGACGGCAGAATTTGAGTCAAAAGTAAAAGAGCTTGAACAATACTGTGTGAAATACAACAATCTCACTGAGGAGGTAATCCTTGACGTGGTGAAGGGTGATGGGGCAAAGGAAATGAAAAAAGATGACGTAATCATCTATGGCATAAATGGCAAGCCTATTTCCGGCCGCACGCAAAATCAGCAGTTGCTGGTGGAGACATTCCAGAAAAATGACCTTACGTTTGCGCTTGGTCCTGCAGGCACCGGCAAGACGTATATTGCTATAGCATTGGCAGTGCGTGCGTTGAAAAACCGCGAGGTGCGCAAGATAATTCTATCTCGCCCGGCAGTGGAGGCCGGTGAAAAGCTCGGTTTTCTACCCGGCGACATGAAGGACAAGATAGACCCGTATCTCCAGCCGCTCTATGATGCGCTTGAGGATATGATACCTGCAATGAAACTGAAGGAATACATGGAGACGAAGGTGATACAGATAGCGCCGCTTGCCTTTATGCGCGGGCGTACGCTGAACGATGCGGTAATTGTGCTTGATGAGGCTCAAAACACTACTATTCACCAGATTAAGATGTTTCTTACCCGTATGGGCATGAATGCCAAGATGATTATCACGGGTGACGTGACGCAGATAGACCTGCCTCGTTCTACAACTTCGGGACTAATGCATGCGTTGCGAGTACTGCGCGACGTGAAGGGCATAGGAAAGGTGGAGTTTGGCAAGAAAGACATTGTGCGCCATCCATTAGTGCAGCGGATAGTGGAGGCGTATGAGAAATTTGATAAGGATGCCAATGAGGAAGCGGATATGCAGACAGAACTTTCATAACTAACAATATAAAGTATTATCAATAAAGAATTAAACAATTATGGCAAAGACAGTTACCTCAACAGATTTTAATTTCAAGGGACAGACAGCCGTTTATCACGGCAAGGTGCGTGACGTCTATACGATAAATGACGACCTGATGGTGATGATTGCAACAGACCGCATTTCGGCGTTTGACGTTATCCTGCCAAAGGGAATACCTTTTAAAGGTCAGGTTCTCAATCAGATAGCCGGGTATTTTCTTGACGCAACGTCAGACATTGTCCCTAACTGGAAAATCTCATCGCCAGACCCGATGGTGACTGTCGGCTATAAGTGTGAAGGCTTCCGCGTAGAGATGATAATCCGCGGTTATCTCACAGGCAGTGCATGGCGAGAGTATAAGGCTGGTGCGCGAGAGCTTTGCGGAGTTCGCCTCCCGGAAGGGATGCGAGAGAATGAGCGTTTTCCTGAACCGATTATCACACCGACCACAAAGGCGGATGCCGGACATGACGAGAATATCTCCAAGGAGGAAATCATTGCCCAAGGCATAGTATCCCGCGAGGATTATGAGGTGATGGAGCAATACACGCGAGCACTTTTTGAGCGCGGAACGCAAATGGCTGCAGAAAAAGGACTTATACTTGTAGATACAAAATATGAATTTGGCAAGCGAGATGGAAAAGTAATCTTGATAGATGAAATCCATACGCCGGACTCATCACGATATTTTTATGCAGACGGATATGAGGAACGCTTTGAAAAAGGCGAGCCACAGCGTCAGCTGAGCAAGGAATTTGTGCGCCAATGGCTTATAGACCACGGTTTTATGGGTCGCAAGGGCGAGGCTGTCCCTGAGATGAGCGACGAGTTTTGCAATTCAGTGTCAGAGCGCTATATAGAGCTTTATGAGCATGTGACGGGCACAAAATTTGTAAAGTCAGAGTGTGACGATGCTGCAGAGCGCATCCGCAAAAATATTGAAAAAGCGTTATAAATAATATCTCACGACATTGAGTAACTGCGAGAACATAAATCCATACGACGGAGACACCCGCCCAAAGACGGAGCAGGTGCGCGACATGTTTGATTCTATCGCTCCGGCATACGACTTCATGAACCGAGCCATGACTTTCGGCATAGACAAGCTGTGGAGGCGCAAGGCTGTGAAGATGATAGCCAAGTATGCGCCGAAGTATATACTTGACATTGCCACCGGCACGGCAGACCTTGCCATACGTCTTGCTCAAAGCCTAAAGCCAAGCAGTGTCGTAGGCGTGGACCTCTCGCAGCAAATGCTTGAGATAGGCAGAAAGAAGGTGTCTGAAGCAGGGCTGAGCGATGTCGTTACGCTATCTCAGGCAGACTGTATGGCATTGCCGTTTGATGATGGTGTATTTGACTGCATTACAGTGGCTTATGGTGTAAGAAACTTTGAGCATTTGCTGCAAGGCTATGAAGAAATGCACCGTGTGATGAAGCCGGGAGGCGTGCTGTGCGTGATAGAGCTGTCAACTCCAACGTCGCCGCTTGTAAAGCCGTTTTATAAGGCATACACGAAGTGGATTATCCCGGCAGCCGGCAGGGTCGTGTCTAAAGACGTGCGCGCATATTCATATCTGCCTGAGAGCATCGCGGCAGTGCCACAGGGCGAAAAAATGCTGGAGCTGATGCGTCAGGCAGGTTTCAGTGATTGCCGCCATGAATCGCTTACATTCGGCACATGTACTATCTATATCGCTATAAAATAACAATTTATCCCCATATATATGAAAGAATTTTTTACAGTACTCCGCAGGTTTGTACCTCCATATAAAAAATATCTCTTCCTGAGCATAATCTTCAATATTCTCGCCGCAATCCTCACTCTTTTCTCTTTTGCGGTGATAATACCGATACTGGAAATGCTCTTCAAGGTTAAGGAGGGTACATACGTGTATATGTCGCTTGCAGACGGCTCGCTTAAAGACGTGGCTTTCAACAACTTCTATTACTATACACAGGAGGCAATCAATATGTGGGGACAGAGCACTACGCTCGCGCTGCTCGCCGCGCTGCTCATTGCAATGACAGCACTCAAGACGGGTACGCAGTATCTTGGGGCGTATTTTGTTATTCCTATGCGGTCCGGTATAGTGCGCGATATACGTAACTATGTGTATAACAAGATAGTAACTCTCCCAATAGGCTTTTTTACATCTGAACGAAAAGGCGACGTGATGGCACGAATGAGTGGTGACGTGGCGGAAATAGAAAACTCTATCATGGCATCGCTGGACATGATGTTTAAAAATCCAATCATGATAGTGGTCTGCCTCACTACGATGATTATCATCTCGTGGCAGCTTACTCTATTTGTGCTAATCCTCCTGCCAATAGCCGGGACAATTATGGGGCGCGTTGGCAAGAAGCTGAAGCGCAAATCGCTGAAGGGACAAAACCAGTGGGGAGTGTTGATGTCTATCATCGAGGAGTGCCTGGGCGGACTCAGAATAATCAAGGCTTTCAATGCCGAGGAAAAGGTTAAGCGCCGCTTCCATGAGGAAAATGAAGAGTTTTACAATATCTCGAACTCCATAAACCGCCGCCAGCAGCTTGCACACCCAATGAGCGAATTTTTAGGCACGGTTGCCATTTCGATAGTGCTATGGTTTGGAGGCTCCCTTATCCTTGGCGGATATTCCACAATGAATGCCGCATCGTTTATTTACTACATGGTGATATTCTATAGCATCATAAATCCGGCAAAAGACCTGTCAAAGGCTGTTTACGCTATTCAGAAGGGTCTTGCGTCAATGGAGCGAATAGATAAAATCCTCAATGCCGATAATCCGATAAAAGACCCGGAAAATCCGAAGGAAATCACTCATCTACATGGCGATATAGAGTATCATGACATATCGTTCAGTTATGGTGAACATGAGGTGCTTCATGGTATAGACCTTACAATCCCAGCCGGGGCGACAGTGGCACTTGTAGGTCAGTCGGGCTCCGGCAAATCGACACTTGCGGACCTTATCCCTCGCTTTTACGATGTGGACAAGGGTTGCATCACTATTGACGGAGTAGATATCCGCGACCTGAGAGTGCATGACCTTCGCAGTTTTATGGGAAATGTAAACCAGGAGGCTATTCTCTTTAACGATACTTTCTACAATAACATCACTTTCGGTGTAAAGGAGGCGACAATGGAGCAAGTTGTTGAGGCTGCTAAGATAGCTAATGCTCACGAGTTTATCATGGAATCCGAAAATGGGTATGACACCAACATAGGCGACCGAGGCTGTAAGCTTTCCGGCGGACAGCGTCAGCGCATCTCAATAGCCCGTGCAATCCTAAAAAATCCGCCAATTCTCATCCTTGACGAAGCGACGTCGGCACTTGACTCTGAGAGTGAAAAGCTTGTGCAGGAGGCGCTTGACAGGCTTATGAAGGACCGCACTACCCTCGTCATAGCTCACCGCCTATCTACTATCAAAAATGCGTCACTCATCTGTGTTCTTCATGAAGGTCGCATCGTGGAGCGCGGTACTCATGAGGAGCTTCTCGCCCTCAATGGCTATTACCGCCGCCTCGTGGATATGCAGAAATTTTAAGTTTTTGTCAGAAAAATTCTGATTTAGGCCGATTTCGTGAAAGTTTGGCACGAAATATGTTATTTAACATAGTTGTAAAGCATGATTTCAAGAAAAATGCGTATCTTTGCGGCGTAAAAAGATAGAAATCATGAGCCGGCATGCGAGTCGGCACATAGAAAAGGCAAAGGCGGAAGCGCCGCCTGAGCCAATGTCTAACCAAAATTTTAACCTATGAAAAGAATGCTTATTAAGGCTGTAGAATGGTATTTTACCACTTGCGCCGAGGTTTACAACCAGTAATCCACATGGATGGCACTATGTGTGGCAACAAAATATACTTGCTAACGAGTGCATCTACCGTTTACTGCTGTAAACGCCGGGTTGCTCAAGGGATTTCCCTTGGCATCCCTTGAAAACTGAAACATTTATCAATTTTTTATCATCGTGGACGGATGCGTCTGCGATTTTTTTGCGTGGAAATAATTGTTAATTATATTTAAATAAGACGAGAAGTGCAATTTTTTAATGAAAAAAACTTTATCAAGTCATAAATTATTAGTACTTTCGCTTACCCTAAAGCGGGTACCCATAAAACGCGATAAAATAACCAAAACAATAACCTAAAATTCTATTCATGAGTTATCTAAAGTTTGACAAAAACCTGATGATAAATCTTGAGCAGTCGCTCCCGAAAGAGATGCTACGCACCAATCAGGCGGGAGCGTATCACTGCACAACAGTCGTAGGCTGCAATACACGAAAGCAGCACGGACTGTTTGTGATGCCACTGCCCCAGATGGACACTTATCGCCCTCACGTATTGCTGTCATCGCTTGATGAAACGGTAATCCAGCATGGAGCGCCGTTTAACCTTGGTCTACACCGCTATCACGGCGGAGTATATAGTCCAAACGGTCACAAGTATATCCGCGAGTTTGACTGCGAAAACGTGCCACGCACAACCTACCGCGTAGGCGGAGTGATACTGACAAAGGAAAAGATTTTCATCACAAACGAAAACCGTCTGCTAATCCGCTACACACTCGTTGAGGCACATTCTCCTACAACGCTGGAGTTTCGCCCGTTTCTTGCATTCAGAGACTCAAACGAGCTGTGCATAGCGAATGACCAGCTAAACCGCGACTGCACCCCGGTGGCAAACGGCATCGCAACGTGTATGTATCCTGGGTATCCAACGCTATACATGCAATTCAGCCGCAAGCCTGAGTGGGTAAACGACGGACACTGGTATAAAGACATCGAATACGTCAAAGACCTGGAACGCGGAGTGCCTTATACAGAGGACCTCTGGGTGCCGGGATATTTCAAAATACCTATCAAGAAAGGTGAAAGCATCATATTCTCAGCCGGAGTGGAAGAAATCTCACCACGGAGCCTCGCTCACCTTTACGAAAAAGAGATTGCGACTCGAACAAACCGCACGTCATTCTACAACTGCCTCAAAAATTCGGCAAAGCAGTTTTACCTGTTCTCCGGCGATGAGGCATATATGCTGTCTGGCTATCCATGGGGTGTAATCCTGGCACGCAATACGTTCATGTCGCTGCCGGGAAATACGCTGTCGGTGCATCACACTGCTGATTTTGAGAAAATCATGGGAACAGCGTCACGCGCTTTGGAGAGGTTTATGGAAAATGGATATAAATCCACGCATATCCTGGGCATAGATTTGCCGGATATACCTCTGTGGGCAGTTCGTGCTGTGCAGCAATACGCAAAGACAGAAGGCGCAGAAGCTGCACGCAAGCTGTATGCTCCATTTATTGAGAAAGTCCTTGACTACATTTTAGGCAACAATCATCCTAACCTACACGTAGATGAGGAGAGCGGTATGGTATCGACAATCGGCACGGACTATGCAGTGTCTTGGATGAACTCTCAGATAAACGGCAAACCGGTGATACCGAGAACAGGCTATCTTGTAGAATTTAACGGTCTGTGGTATAACGCATTGCGTTTTGCAGCAGAACTGCTGAAAGATGTGCCTGAATATGCAGAGAAGGCAGAAATGTGGGCTGAAACTGCAGAAAAGATGAAGCAGCCGTTTGTGGATATGTTCCTCAACGACTATGGTTATCTTTATGACTATGTAGACCCAGTCACCGGCTTCGCGTCACCAGAGGTTCGCCCGAATATGGTGATAGCAATCGGTCTTGACTACTGTCCACTGGACCGCCGTCAGCGCAAAGGTGTGCTTGACGTAGCTACGCGCGAGCTACTCACACCAAAAGGACTGCGCACACTGTCGCCAAAGAGCTATGGTTATCACCCATTCTATCTCGGCTCACCTGAAGAGCGAGAAATCTCATTGCATCAGGGACCTGCTCGCCCATGGCTGATGGGCTTTTATGCAGACGCATACCTTAAAGTGTTTGGTTTCAGCGGAGTAAGCTATATAGACCGTATGCTCATCGGATTTGAAGACGAGATGACTCAGGGCTGCATAGGTTCACTGTCGCAGCTTTACGATGGCAACCCACCATTTACGGGACGCGGCGCTATCAGCCATGCGACAAATGTGGCAGAGGTGCTCCGCACAATCCGTACACTCAAGAAATTTAATGTAGAACCTACCACTCAAAAATAATCATTATGAAAGCCTTAATGTTTGGGTGGGAATTTCCACCTCATATCCTCGGCGGACTCGGAACAGCGAGCTATGGACTGACAAAAGGAATGTGGGAATGTGGCGACATGGACATCACATTCGTCATTCCAAAGCCATTCGGAGATGAAGACAAGTCATTCGCCAAAATTATCGGCGCGTCACAGGTGCCTGTAGCATGGCGCGACGTCAGCCGCGACTATGTAGAGAGCCGCATAGGCAAACTCATGGACCCGGACCTGTATTTCCACCTCCGCAACAATATTTACGCCGACTTTAACTATATGCGCACCAATGACCTTGGTTGCATAGAGTTTTCAGGCAGATACCCTGATAATCTGCTCGAAGAGATAAACAACTACTCAATCATGGCAGGTGTAATAGCCCGCACGGAGCAGTTTGACATCATTCACTCACACGACTGGCTGACATATCCGGCAGGAATACACGCAAAGCAAGTGACGGGCAAGCCACTCGTAATCCACGTTCACGCGACAGACTACGACCGCAGCCGCGGCAACGTGAACCCAACAGTCTTCGCCATAGAGCGCGACGGTATGATTAACGCAGACCATATCATCACCGTGTCTAACCTCACACGCCAGACCGTAATCGAGAAATATGGCATCGACCCGTCGAAAGTGACCACCGTACACAATGCTGTAGTGCCTCTGAGCGATGAACTGCTAAACGTGGAAGTTACTAAGCCGAAAGAGAAAATCGTGACATTCCTCGGGCGTATTACAATGCAGAAAGGACCTGAATATTTCGTTGAAGCAGCGGCGAAAGTACTTAAGCTCTGCCACAACGTACGGTTCGTGATGGCAGGCTCGGGAGATATGATGGACAAGATGATACTGCTCGCCGCAGAGCGCGGCATCGCAGACCGCTTCCACTTCCCGGGCTTCCAAAAGGGCAAGCAGGTGTATGAAATGCTCAAGGCGTCAGACGTGTATATCATGCCATCCGTATCAGAGCCATTCGGTATTTCGCCTCTTGAAGCGATGCAAATGGGCGTACCTTCAATAATCTCGAAGCAGTCTGGCTGCGCCGAAATCCTGTCAAACGTCATAAAGACAGACTACTGGGACATCGATGCCATGGCAGACGCTATTTACTCTATCATTACCTATCCAGCTATGTATCAGCACTTGCGCGAAGAAGGTCTCGCCGAAGTAGCGCAAATCACATGGGATAAGGCAGGAGCTAAAGTAATAAAGATTTACAAGCAAGTCCTTGGCATTAACTAATTTATCAAACAACAAAAAATCAACCAGCAGAGGCGCAAGCCAAAGCACAAAATAATACAGCAAAATGAAAGCCATCTGTTTCTATTTTCAGATTCACCAACCATTTCGCCTGAAAAGATACCGCTTCTTCGACATCGGTAACGACCATTATTATTACGACGATTTCGCTAACGACGACATTATCACCAATATCGCAGAGCGCAGTTATATCCCGGCAGCAGAGACACTCCTACGCATGATTGAGGAGACAAAAGGGAAATTCCGCTGCGCTATCTCCATCACAGGAGTTGCTCTTGAGCAGTGTGAGCAGTATGTTCCACAATTCGTAGACCTGCTCAAGAAGCTCGCAGACACAGGAAGTGTGGAGTTCCTATCAGAAACCTACGCTCATTCACTGTCATCGCTGACAGACCCTGAGGAATTTGAAGCACAGGTGAAGGCTCACGATGAGAAATTATTCCAGCTCTTTGGTGTAAAGCCAAAAGTGCTTCGCAACACAGAGCTTATATACTTCGACGACCTTGCTCCGCAAATCCTCGCAATGGGATATAAGGGAGTAATCACCGAGGGGGCAAAACACGTTCTTGGCTGGAAATCACCGAACTATGTATATTCAGCCATTTCTGCGCCTAAGCTGAAAATACTACTCAAAAACGACAAGCTCAGCGACGACATCACTTTCCGCTTCTCAGACCACGAATGGAGCGAATATCCACTGACCGCTGACCGCTATATGGACTGGATTGCAGCGACTCCAAAGGAGGAGCAGGTAATAAACCTATTCATGAACCTTGAGACATTCGGACAGATGCAAGGACGAGAAACCGGCATATTCCAGTTCCTTGAGGCACTTCCACGTTTTGCAGCAGAGCGCGGTATCTCATTTGTGACACCGTCTGACGTAGTAGCAAAAATCAAGGCAACGGCTCCTCTTGGCGTGCCATATCCAATGTCTTGGGCAGACGAAGCCCGCGACACCTCAGCATGGCTCGGAAACAAGCTTCAGAAGGAGGCATTCGACAAGCTATATTCTG
>CALYOL010000055.1 GCA_945231345.1 uncultured Porphyromonadaceae bacterium | reverse complement strand
GTCGGTATTCGTGAGTTCCGTGGTATTCAAAAGTGATTTTGGAGAAGTCTGAAGTACGGGCAAAAGTGCGTAAACCCATGGTCTGGGTCTTTAGCTGCGCGATTTCCGTAAAGCCGTCATCGTCGTGGTCGTATCCGTCACGCACGCGGTTTTGTCCGAATACGAATATGCCGAGGCGTTCGTTAGGGCTGACAACAGAGGCGTTGAAAGTGGTGTTGTTGTCAAGGTCTCCTGTTATGCCGATGGAAGTCGTGGTGTGTGCAACCTCGGCGGAGTTTACGACGGGGTCTTTTGTGATGATGTTAATAGTACCGCCAATTGCAGAGGAGCCGAAAAGAGCCGAACCACCACCGCGCATTACTTCCACTCGGTCTATCATATTAGCTGGAATCTGCTCGAGTCCGTAAACGCCTGTGAGAGCGGAGAAAACGGGTCGGGAGTTCATTAGTATTTGTGAGTAATGTCCGTCAAGTCCGTTAATTCTGACCTGGGTAAATCCGCAGTTTTGGCAATCGTTTTCAACGCGGACGCCAGGCTGGAAATTGAGTCCGTCAGCAAGGGAGCAAGCGCTGACGAGGTCGAATACCGGTGCTCCGACAACGTTTACGAGAGTAGAGCTGTTGCGACGTTTTACCTCACTTTTGTTTCCGGTGACGACTACTTGTTCAAGCATGAGAACGTCCGGAGCAAGGATGAAGTTAATTTCTATGGTTTTATCTTTTACGATTTTAATTTTCTTTTTTTGAGTGACGTATCCCACGCAAGAAGCCTCGATGACATAATCGCCTTCAGGTACGTTTTTGAGAGAATAGTGACCAGTGGCATCGGTGTTTGTTCCGATGGCAGTTCCTTCAAGTCGGACGGTGATGAAAGAAATGTGTTCTTTAGTGTCTTTGTCAATAACGTGACCGACAATGTGGGCATCGGTAAGAGATTGTGCCCACGCAGAAATAGCTATCAGCAAAGCTGACAGCGAGATAAGTATATTTTTCATTGTGAATATGTAATGTATTTATTAATTAATTGGCTCAAATATGCCATGTTAGTTATGGCATAATTGTGCAGAAAATGCGTGCCATGAAAAAATCATGCACAAGAAAAAAGAAATGAAATACTACATTACCGGTGGAGCCCTAAGTAAAGGTCGAGCCGAGATTTTGAAAAAGAAAGGTTTAAGAGCTTGTTCATCAAACTTCTGGATAAATGAGATGAACGGAGTCACAGAATCCACCATTGAGGTGGATATGATGTTTATTAAGTTTAGAGATGCAATAGAAATGGCAGTCTGCTCGCTGTGAGGGGCGTTGCTGAAAGGGTGCGAGTGCCAAACGGTGCAGTTGTCGTAGTTATGGGAGTGTAAAAACAGTGTGCTGGAAGAGTAGTAGCAAGCGAGCAGCATTATGAAAAATGCTGCAAGAAATCTCTGTAGCCTCAGTCTGTTTTTGTATGTTGTCGCCATAAAATTCGGTGCAAAGGTACGGAAATAGTTGTAAAAAACAATTGCAGAATTGTTAAAGAACGTTACAGATATTAGTAATCAGTGCAAAAAATTTGTAACTTTGCAATCTGAAACTTAAAAAAATGAAGCTGCATTAAATAGGCGAGATGAAAGTAATGAAATTTGGGGGCACTTCAGTTGGAAGTGCTCAGCGGATAAAGAACGTGGCAAAGCTCATCACGGAGCGAGGCAGAAATATCGTGGTGCTGTCAGCAATGGCAGGTACTACGAATACACTTGTGGAGATATCAGAATATCTGAAGTGTGGCAATGCAGACGGTGCGAAGGAAACGCTTAACGGACTTATACGCAAATATTCAGTAGTTTTTGAAGAACTTTTTGAGGGCTGCGACGAGCAATACAAGTCAGCGACGATAAATGCTGTAAACGAGTGCTTCGGGACAATCCGCAACTTTACAGAGACACCATATTCTACAGCGGAGAAGACAATCCTGGCTCAGGGAGAGAAAATGTCTACCGCACTTATGAACGGCTATCTTCAGAGCCAGGGCGTGAAAGTGGTGATGATAGATGCTCTTGACTTTATGCGCATAGATGCCAACCTTGAGCCGGAGATAGGTTTTATCCGCGACCGTATTACGCCTCTCCTAACTCGCCATGCAGAAGCAGACTTGATACTCACTCAGGGTTATATCTGCCGTAATTCCACCGGTGGCATAGATAACCTACAGCGCGGCGGGAGTGACCTGACAGCGTCTCTGATAGGAGCGGCAATAAATGCGGAGGAGATAGAAATATGGACAGATATTGACGGCATGCACAATAATGACCCGAGATATGTGGAAGATACCAAGCCTGTAAGCCATTTGCACTTTGAGGAGGCTGCAGAGCTGGCATATTTCGGAGCAAAAATACTACATCCGGCATGCGTATTGCCGGCGAAGCTTAACAATATCCCGGTGCGACTTCTCAATACAATGCAGCCAGAGGCACAGGGTACGATAATAGACAACCAGTTTTCGGCGTCGCAGAAGGTAATTAAGGCGGTAGCGGCAAAAGATAATATCACAGCCATAAAAATCAAGAGTGGGCGCATGCTGCTTGCGTATGGCTTCCTGCATAAGGTTTTTGAGATATTTGAGACGTATAAGGTTCCGATAGACATGATAGCCACATCAGAAGTTGGCGTTTCCGTCACAATCGATGATGATAGAAACCTTCAGGCGATAGTAGACGAGCTGAAGAAGTTTGCGACCGTGACGGTAGATAAAGACATGGTGATAATCTGCGTAGTAGGCGACCTTGTATGGCACAACAGCGGACTTGAAACGCTTGCGCTGGATGCTATGCGCGATATACCTGTGCGTATGATATCCTATGGCGGGAGTGACCACAATATCTCGTTCTTAATCCGGAAGGAAGACAAGGTGTCAGCACTAAATTCACTCAGTAATCAACTTTTTAAATAGACAACATCCATACTCAACGATAATATGAATACTCCATACTACCAATACGATATTGCGCTACTTCGCAAGACACTTGACACAATCCGCGAGGAGACAGCGGGATATGATTATAAAGTGCATTATGCAATAAAGGCTAATTCAGACGAGGTGATAGTGAAAACAGTAGCAGAAAACGGTTTTGGCGCAGACTGCGTGAGCATTGGCGAGGTTAGGCATGCAATAAAGTGCGGCTTTGCGGCGTCAGACATCGCATATGCGGGAGTTGGAAAGACAGACGATGAAATATCAGAGGCAATAGACCTTCAGATAGGTTGTTTTAACGTTGAGTCGCTGGAGGAACTGCATATAATCAGCGAGATAGCAACGTCAAAAAATGCAGTGGCAAACGTGGCTCTACGGCTTAATCCGGATATAGACGCGCATACGCATCACTATATCACAACGGGGCTTGCTGAAAACAAGTTTGGCATTTCTCTTCATTTGCTTGACGAGGCTCTTATGCTGTCAAAGACTCTACCGGGTCTTAAGATGCGCGGTCTTCACTTTCATATAGGTAGCCAGATACTAACAATGGAGCCGTATAAGCTCCTGTGTGAGCGAATTAAGCCTATTCTTGACAAGGCTAAAAATGGCTATGGACTGAAAATAGACTATGTAAATGTAGGTGGTGGTCTTGGCATAGATTATGAAAATCCGCTTGTAAATCCAATATCAGACTTTAAGGGATTTTTCAATACTTTTAAGGAAAATCTTGTGTTGCCTCAGGGTTCTCAGCTGCATTTTGAGCTTGGTAGGGCAATCGTGGCGCAGTGTGGGTCTCTGATAACGAAGGTGATATACGTAAAGCGAGGTCTTGAGAAGCAGATAGTGATAGTGGATGCGGGAATGAATAACCTTATCCGCCCTGCACTATATCAGGCTTATCACAAGATAGAAAATCTGACGTCAAAGTCGTCAGACCGAGCGGTGTATGATGTAGTAGGTCCAATCTGCGAGTCGGCAGACACGTTTGCAGAAAATCTTACACTTCCCGTGACGTCGCGAGGAGATATACTTGCCATTCGTTCCGCAGGGGCGTATGGTCAATCAATGTCGTCGCACTACAATATGCGAAATGATGCTCCGGCGCAATACGTTGGGCTATAAAAATGAGGGCTGCTCATCACGAGTGGCCCTCACTAATCCTGTTGTTCATCACATTATGCATGTATGTCAGCGTCATAAAAACAGCATAGTCGTCTTAATACTCAGTGTTTCCTAACAAATAACTATCTAATATCTCAAATTGACCGTTCGTGTTTAGAATGTAAAATATTAATATCTATCTTCAATGACTTTCCAGTCTATGATATTCCAAAGAGCGTTGAGGTAGTCGGCACGCTTGTTTTTGTAATCGAGGTAGTAAGCGTGTTCCCATACGTCGAATGTGAGGAGAGGTGTAAGTCCATCTGTCAATGGATTACCGGCGTTAGTTTTAGGAACAATAAAAATCTGTCCCTCGAAGTCTCGTGCAAGCCAAATCCATCCGGAACCGAAAATTTTGGTGCCCTTCTCCACGAACTCTGCCTTAAACCGGTCGAAGCTGCCGAAATATTGTTTAATAGCCTTATTGAGTTTCGGACCAGGCGAACCACCACCGTTTAATGAAAAAGAGTTGAAGTAAAAGACATGGTTCCAAGCCTGAGCGGCATTGTTGAAAATAGGTCCGTCGGCATTGCAGATAATTTCGTCAAGAGAGAGGTTTTGCAGCTTATAGTCGGCGATAAGCTTGTTCAGATTGTCAAAATAGGATTTAGTATGAGCTCCGTAGTGGAGTTCGATAGTCTGCCTGCTTATCACCGGCTCAAGAGCGTCGGCAGAGTAAGGGAGAGAGGGTATAATAAAATTGTTCATGGCATCATTTGTATTTTTGACTTTATAACAAACTGAAAAACAAGATAGTTCAAGTGAAATAAAAAATATTTTGCTTTATATGTTTTTGTGGAATGAAAAATAATGACTATCTTTGCAAAAGATGAACAGAGTAATAACACATATTGAGCACTTGGTGCGCTGTCGCGATTGTGTGATAGTGCCACGTCTTGGTGGATTTGTCGTGCAGCAAATACCGGCATATTACGATGAGTCTACGAGTCGTTATTATCCGCCGCGTAAATATGTGGTATTCAATCCGGAGCTGTCGCATAATGACGGTCTGTTGGCAACGTCAATCTCTCGGCGCGAAAATGTCAGCTATGAGTGCGCTTTGCGAATGATAGAGGAAGAAGTAGATGCGATGATGGCTCAACTCAAGGTAGAAGGGAGTATAGCTCTTGGTCATCTCGGAAGGCTTGACTATGAAGAGGGCAAGATGCTGTTTGCATATAGCGAGGCGTTTGTGTCATCTCCGGAGTATTTCGGCTTGAAACCCCTTGATGTACGTCGGATAGATATAGAGGAAACTCATACAGAAACTGAGTCGGTAAAGAAGCCGTTCTTGTTACGTCGTAAGCTTATGTATGTGGCGCGTGCGGCAGTTTCCATAGTTGTGCTAATACTTTGTGGACTGTTGTTTACAACGCCGATACCGGTTGATAATGATGTGGTGCAGCGAGCATCGCTGTCGTTGCCGGAGGTAAAAGCGCGAGAAGTGGAGAATAAGGCGACGGAGGTTTCAGGTGAGCTTTATATAGCATGTCCAAATCCTGAGGATGGCTATGCCATAGCGCAAGAACGCCACCATAGTGCCATGATAGATGACTCAGACCCGTATTATCTTGTGGTATCGGCACTTGCTACGAGGCAGCAAGCGGAAGAGTTTGTGGCATATTCGAGAGGGTGCGAGCTTGCGATAGTAGAAACAGCAAATGGAAAATATCGCGTGATAGCGGCAACGGGCGAGAGTGTAGCAGATGTGATGCAGAAAAAGCATGACAGCAATGTGAACAGCCTGTATCCGGATGCATGGCCTTGCAAGAGGTAGGTGGGTGTGGATAAAGGTGTGATATACACTTAGTTAATGACAATTAAGGGAAGTTATGCGTAATATCAATGGTTAATTCTTAAATAGCAAATATATGGAAAATTTTCATGAACTCATAATAAATCGACGCAGCATACGCAAATATACAGACGAGCCAATATCCCCGGATGATGTGAAGCTGATACTTGAGGCAGGCCTAATGGCACCGACTTCAAAGAGCAGCCGTTCGTGGCAGTTTGTTGTTGTAGAAGACAGGGAAATGCTACAGCACCTGGGCGAATGTAAGTCGAATTATGCAACATCTATAGCTCGTGCGCCGTTGGCGATTGTAGTAACTGCAGACCCTGCGAAGAGTGATGCTTGGATAGAAGATGCTTCAGTAGCGGCGACATTTATGCAGCTACAGGCGGCGGACCTTGGTCTTGGCTCTTGCTGGGTGGAAGTTCGCGACCGTTATCGCGATGACGGGATGAGTGCAGAGGAATATGTACAGGCATCGCTTGGAATACCGGAGACGATGCCGGTTGTATGCATAATCTCGATAGGCCATAAAGACGAGGAGCGTCGTCCTCTTGACCCGTCAAAGGTACTTTGGGAGAATGTTCATGTGGGCAAGTGGTAATAAGTAAAGGCTTTAAGGTATAACATTGGAAAATGAAAAATACAGCAAAACGTATAGTTTTTATCGGCTCAGGAAACGTAGCGACGCACCTTGCTCAGGCTCTTGATGTTAAAAACAAGGTAATAGCAGTATATAGCAGGGAACAGTCTCATGCCGAGCGTCTGTGTAAAAAATTGAAGAAAGCGAAAGCGTATAGCGACCCGTCGCTATTGCCAACAGATGCTGATTTTTACATAGTAGCCGTAAATGACGATGCGATAGAAGAAGTTGCAAAATCCGTTCAAGTAAGTTCCGGAATTTGGGTTCATACGTCAGGTTCAGTACCGGCATGGATTTTTAAGGATATAAAGGATAATTATGGAGTATTTTATCCACTTCAGACGTTTAACAGGGATAAGGAGGTGGACGTAAGTGAAGTGCCGATATTTGTAGAGGGCAGTAGTGAAGCAGTTTCACTCTCCCTGTATAAATTAGCGGAAAGTATCAGTGAAAAAGTGGATTATGCAGACTCTGTAGGCAGAAAGCGGATACATCTTGCAGCGGTATTCGGGTGCAATTTTGTAAATCGTCTGTGGGGTATAGCAAGTCATATACTTTTAGTGGGCGGTTACGACCTATCAGTACTTGAGCCACTGATGAGGGCCAGTCTGGAGAATGCGCTGAAGTATGGGCCGGACAATGTACAGACGGGTCCGGCAATGCGAGGAGACACGAATGTGACAAAGAAGCAGTTGAATTTGTTGCCAATGGATGAATCCAGGAAGATTTATCGAGCAATCAATGAAAGCATAATCAGAAAACATAGAGTAAAATGAGCCGCATAGACTATGACCTGAGAAAAATCTGCGGGATAGTTTTTGACGTTGATGGAGTATTGTCACCGTCAACCATCCCGATGAGTGAAGAAGGGATGCCGTTGCGGATGGTGAACATAAAGGATGGCTATGCACTGCAACTTGCTGTAAAACATGGGTATAAGATAGCAATCATCACCGGAGCAGACACGAAGGCGGTGACTGTTAGGTTTAATGGTCTTGGGATAAAAGACGTATTCCTGAAGGTAGCGATGAAGCTACCGTTGCTTGAGAAATGGATTGAAGAAAACGGACTAAAGCCGGAAGAAGTAGCATACGTTGGCGATGATATCCCGGACTATCAGTGTATGCAGCATGTAGGTCTCTCAGTAGCTCCGGCTGATGCAGCGATGGAGATAAAGGAGATAGCTCGATATATTTCTCCGGTGAATGGGGGCTATGGTGTTGCCCGGGACCTTCTTGAACAGGTAATGCGCGCTAATGGTGACTGGATGACTGTAGAGAAGGCGTTTGGGTGGTGATAGAGAATAGAGGATAGAGAATAGAGAATAGAGAATAGGGAATAGGGAATAGAGAATAGAGAATAGAGGATGGAGAGGGAATTGTAGGAGTCTATGTAGGACTTTACAGAGCAGTTGGGGATTAAAAAAATGGGATAAATAGTGTAGGATACGAAAAAATTGTGTAAATTTGCATCTTAAATGTAACAGAGAAAGCATATAGGATGACAGAGTATTACGATAATAAGCAAAAATCGACGGGAAAGTTGCTGGATATGACTTTAACATTCCTGTTTATCGACCTATTTCGCCGTAAGTCAGCGCCACAGATTTTTGTGTTGTTTGTGGATACGCTTATATGCGCAATGAGCTATCTACTTGTAGTTTACGTTAATGTCAATACTACAGAAAATGTAGCCGGGGTAGAATATTCGCTACCTGTAAAGGTACTTGTAGTGACGGCGGTATATCTTGTGATAAATGTCATAATAAAAAATTATAAATACACCATACGCCTTCCGATAATCGAGGATATGTATCGGACGGCGTTGCTTGTGTTTTTTTCGTCGGCGATATTGATAGCGTTGGTGTATGTGGTGCAATATGTCTCAAATGTGAGGTATTTCAGTGTGTGGAATATCGTGATGGCGGGCTTTATGTCTTTTACGCTGATGATGTGCCTGAGACTAATAACAAAGCATTTGTATTCAATCCATGTGGACAGGGTGGGAAATTCGTTGCCGGTGATATTGCTTGGCAATAATATCAGCACGATAGCGCTTGCTCATATGCTCAAGAATGAACAGCCTCGCAGGTATAATCCACTTGCCATCATTTCCACAGAGCTGGAGGCGCAGAAGAATGCAACAGTCAATGGCTTCCGCGTGTTGCGATTTGATGAGCGGAATATTGAAGAAATATTCCGTGAATTTGAGTGCGACAGCCTGCTTGTGCCGGATAATATGTTTGAATCTGTGAGGAATAGTCTGTCAGATGTTTTTCTGAAACATAATATCAAGCTGCTGATGGTAAACCATGTGTCAGAATTTATGCAAAACAAGGGAGAACCGTCGACGGCACACGTGGAGCATATAAAAATCGAGGACTTGCTTGGGAGAAATCCAATCCGCCTGGATAAAAGTCCGATAAAAGGCTATCTTGCAGACAAAACCGTTCTTATCACGGGAGCGGCGGGGTCGATAGGAAGCGAGATAACACGCCAAATAGCAACAATCGGGGCGAAAAAGATAGTATTGATAGACCAGGCCGAGACGCCAATGCACTCCCTGCTATTAGAGATATGGGAAAAGTTTCCAAAGTCTGACTTCAAGCTTATCATCTCAGACATCACGGATATGGCGAGCATGGAGCGAATATTCAGCACCTATCGTCCTGACGTAATACTTCACGCGGCGGCATATAAGCATGTGCCGATGATGGAGTATAATCCGATAGAGGCAATACGGAATAATGTTTTTGGCACAAAAATCATAGCAGACCTTGCTGTGAAGTATAGCGTGGATAAATTTGTGATGGTATCAACGGATAAGGCAGTAAATCCGACAAACATAATGGGAGCGACCAAGCGTGCGGCGGAAATCTACGTGCAGAGTCTGTTTTATAAGCAAGACGGTAAAAGACCAACGCAGTTTATCACCACACGGTTTGGCAACGTGCTTGGGTCTAATGGGTCAGTAATCCCATTGTTTAAGCAGCAGATAGAGAATGGCGGACCGGTTACGGTGACACACCGGGACATAATCCGCTATTTTATGACGATAGACGAGGCGTGCTCGCTTGTGCTTGAGGCATCTTGTATAGGGCGAGGAGGCGAGATTTTCATTTTTGATATGGGGACACCGATACGCATCTATGACCTTGCGACAAAGATGATAAATTTAGCAGGGCTGAAGCCGGGCGTGGACATTGAAATCAAGGAGACCGGACTAAGACCCGGCGAAAAGCTGTATGAGGAGCTGCTGTATGACAAAGAAACGTCAATCCCGACTTCAAATAAGAAGATAATGCGCACAAATGTGACAAAATATGACTTTGACTATGTGTCCGGTATTCTGAAAATTTTGCAGAGCGACATAATTTCCGGAGATGAGGATGAGAGCGTAAAGGAGCTCAAGACACTTGTGCCGGAATATGTGAGTGAAAATTCACAGTGGCAGAAATTTGACAAAGCTAATGCGA
>CALYOL010000054.1 GCA_945231345.1 uncultured Porphyromonadaceae bacterium | reverse complement strand
GACAAGAAAATAATAATGATGCATCAAGACGAAAATATGACAAATATAGTACAAATAGGTCAGATAGACCTCAGAGAAGAAGACGATTTCAAGCCGGTGAATGTGGAAGACCTGCCACTTTTGCCAACAAGGAACCTTGTAATGTTTCCTAAGGTACATATTCCACTGACACTGACTCGGGCAAAAGCCATTGAGATAGCGGAATATGCTATGAAAAACAAGATTTCATTAGGGATTGTATGCCAGATTTCCAGCGACACTGAAAATCCGACACTAAAAGACCTCTACAACTATGGTGTAGTGGTAGATGTGTTGCAAATAGTTCCTTTACCTGATGGACAAAAGGCAGCACTAATCCGCGCAAAAGACAAGTTTAGAATTGACAAAGCAGGAATGGGACAGGCAATCCCATCAGCACTTTCTGCTCAGGTGTCAATAGTGAAAGACCGAAAGGCTGCCATAAATGACGCTTTTGACGCAATACTTACTGCCATCCTTGACACAAGCAGTAAGGTGATGAAGCATAATACACAAGAAGGAGTAGGTGACTTTATGTTCAGCTTGCAGAATATTGAAGACCCGGAACTTCTCATAAACATGGTAAGCACGAATATGCCACTGCCTACGGAAGTCAAGGTGCAACTGCTCTCAATGCAAAGACTCCGTGCACGCGCAGAGAGACTCCTTGAAGAGCTTTTCAAGATAGAAGAGCTGATGAACGTCACTCACTCGATAAAGGAAAAGGCACAGCGTTCGCTAAATGACCAAAACCGCAACGTGTTTCTCCAGCAGCAAATGGAAGCTATCCGAGAGGAGCTGTATGGCGAAGACGATGACGCTCAGAATTTCCTTAAAAAGGCTAAAGACATTGCATTCCCCGACAATGTCCGCAAGACTTTTGAGAAGGAAGTGGAAAAACTACGCCGCCTGAATCCACAGTCACCTGACTACTCAATCCAATATTCATTTCTTGACACAATCCTTGAGCTACCGTGGAATGTTTATTCGGAGCCAAACAAGGATGTGGAAAAGGCTGAGGAAATACTCAACGAAGACCATTACGGACTTGAAAAGGTAAAAGAACGTGTGCTGGAGCAAATTGCTCTAATGGTACAAAATCCGACAGGAAATGCTCCAATAATCTGCCTTGTGGGAGCGCCCGGTGTGGGAAAGACCTCGCTTGGCATATCTATCGCAAAAGCACTTGGCAGGGAGTATCAGCGCATTTCACTTGGTGGATTGCATGATGAAGCAGAGCTTCGCGGACACCGCAGGACATATATTGGAGCGCTTCCGGGGCGTGTGATTGACGCCATGCGCCGTTGTAACAAAGCAAATCCCGTTCTGCTCCTTGACGAGATAGACAAGATTGGCGCAGACATAAAGGGCGACCCTGCTGCGGCACTGTTGGAAGTGCTTGACCCGGAACAAAATTGCCATTTTCACGACAACTATATTGACGTGGACTTCGACCTATCAAAAGTCTTGTTCATAGCCACTGCAAATACTTTGTCCACAATCAGCCAGCCACTTCTGGACCGTATGGAAGTGATTGAGATACCCGGCTATCTGCTTGAAGAGAAAATTGAAATAGCAAAGCGCCACTTGATACCTCGTCAGCTGGAATTTGCAGGGCTACAAAAGGATACAATCTCATTTAGTTCTGAAGCACTGCGAATGATGATTGAGTCATACACAGCTGAAAGTGGTGTAAGACAACTTGAAAAAGCCATTGCATCTGTTATCCGCAAGGTAATCCTCAAACACTTACGCGAAAATGAGCAAGTGCCTCATACTGAAATCAATACAACAGACGTAAATGAATATCTTGGCGTGATAAGATACACAAAAGACAGATATGAGGGTAATGACTTTGCAGGTGTAGTAGCAGGACTCGCATGGACTTCTGTAGGCGGCGAAATATTGTTTATAGAGTCTTCGCTTGCGCCCGGCAAGGGAGAGCGGCCTACACTGACAGGCAACCTTGGCGACGTAATGAAAGAGTCTGCAGTTATCGCTTGGCAATATGTAAAAGCGCATGCCCAACTGTTTGGGATTGGCATCGAGCTGTTTGACAAGTATAATCTTCACATTCACGTACCGGAAGGCGCAATTCCTAAAGATGGACCATCTGCCGGCATTACCATGGTGACATCAATAGTGTCTGCATATACTCAAAAGAAAGTAAAGAAGGGAATAGCAATGACGGGCGAAATTACACTTCGCGGCAAAGTTCTCCCCGTAGGGGGCATTCGCGAAAAAATATTGGCAGCAAAGCGTGCAGGACTATGTGAAATTATTCTGTCAGAAGAAAACAGAAAAGACATCCTTGACATTCCTGAAAAATACGTTGAAGGTCTAACATTCCACTATGTGAAAACTATCCGCGAAGTTATAGAAATCGCACTTACTGACGAGTTAGCAGACGATGCAATGACTCTGTAAAATGGATACTCATAATACAAAAACAGGCGGACCAAAACGGTTCGCCTGTTTTACGTTTTTGAGTAGGGGATTTATTTCACTATCACCTTTTGTGTCTTATCACCCGCTTTCACAATATAAAATCCTGGGGAGACTCTTGTAGTGCAGGTTTCAGAAGTAAAGGATATGCCACTGACAGATGTAATCGTGTATTTATCGACTCCAGTGACTGTAATAGTGCCAATACCACTTGAAATGACAATATTTTCATCAAGTTCAACATTATCTACACCGGTTGCATTTGTAGTCATATTGAGGAGCAACGTATCATTTTCTTTTATAGCTTTGAGCCCCTTGTAGGTAAAGTCCGGATTAAGATATGTTCTACCTGCAAATGACTTGTCAGTGCTGATTTCTCGGTATAATTCTCCACCTATAAAGTCTTCACCTAACTTACCGTGCATAAGCATTATTCCATCTTTTTCAAGCAAGAGTTGAGGCCATTCACCAGAAACAGTTCCAAGATTCCAGGCAGGTTCAAAATCTGCAACATATACCTCTGTTCCGTCATTATTATAACCATGATATAACTTAGTACCGTTATAGGTAGTGTCTGCTGCGCGTCCATTTACGAGTCTGATTTTAAAACCTTCGTAATCCTCTGTATCGGCATCGTAAAGCAATACAGTATTTACGCCCAAATCCACAATGATATTGTAAGTTCCAGCAGTAATACCATAATGTACTTCTCTGTCATTCTTAATATACCCGGTCAGGAATTCCGGGACAGCTGTTTCATTACTGCCCCAACGGTCAAGTTTTACAGTATTCCATGCATAAGCAGATTTGTCTACTCTCGGCAAAACTGTTGTGAAGCAGAAATAACTCTTATTTGAGAATTTTTCCTCCGGCAAAACAATATTCTTAGCAGCGTATTGCATTGGAGCCGTCTTAACAAGGACATTGCTATCATCAAAAAGATTCCAGTTGCAATCATATAGCTCACCAAGACCCTTATTGCGAACAAGGTACAAGATATTTGGCTCATCACCGAGAGTTAAAGTACCATCCTTAAGGTTGATAGTAGCATAATACTTACCATTAGCGGATAATTTATAATTAGCGGATGTATTTAACAGGGAAGCACCGCACATTTTTGTTTCTCCCATAGAAATAGACTCAGATGCCACATTTCCTGAATACTTATAGTTATGGTTGGTTGCCTCATTGCAGTTTGAAGTGAAATAGAAAGTACCATCGTCTGTAGAATCTGCGGCATAATTGATTGTTACATAGTAAATGCCATCTCCTGCATTATGGCACTTGATAAGTTCATCGCTCGTAGAATTGTATGTCCGCTCGTTTACGTTTCCTACAAGAAATAGCTCATCTGGAAATGACTGTGTACCCGAAAGGAATATTCTACTGTCTTTTGGAGATAGGACAATGTCATACACACCATATGGTGAGAAAGACGACTTTTCATTATTGCCTCTGTTTAATGATATCTCATCATTGGCAGTAATGTGATAGTCTGTTTCATTAGCAACCTTAGTGCCGTAAAAATTATCTAATTTGCATCCGACAGCACCTGTAGGTGAAGAGACAAAACGATACCAACCGCTTTGATAATCGGCTTCTTTCACAACGTGAATATTTTTAAACACATACTCTCCATTATTGTTTCTAACCGCAGGTTGTGACGCGTCATAAAGGTCCCAAGTGGCTTTGACATTAGTAGAGTGAACAAAATATAATACGTCGGGGTATTCTGATTCACTTGCTTCTCTTATGCTGATAGTACCTTTCTTAATGTCAATAGTAGCATAATACATGGTATTTGCCTTTGGTAATGAGAAATTATATGTGCCTGAAGCAGGAATAGAAACGAATTGCCTTGTTGTACCAGGTTGAAGAGTAGTCTGCGCGTTGCTTGCTCCAAAACGATTTGCAAGCATCGTTGCATTATCACCAAGCGAAGAAGAGAACGTAAATGAGTTTCTGTTTGCGGCATCGCTTGTCCAAAGATTAACGTAATATACGCCATTGCCAGCATTGTAGCACTTAAATACATCTGATTCTGAATAAGTATCTTTCCAACCTTGAGAATTGAATATAGAACCTACTACAAAAAGTTCATCAGGAATATCCGTATTAATGTTTGCTGTCTGTCTTGCACTAACGGTTATGCGGTCGATATCCGGAGACCAGCCACCAGAAGGAGAGATTAGAGTGAAAGTGTTTGCAGAACCTGCCTTAAACGGCACCTCAAGATGTATCCAAGAGCCATTAGTTGTCAAATAATCCACCCCATTGCCAGGGAACGTAATAGTACCGATACTTGTACCATTTACCAAACATTCAGCTGTGCGGTCGTCCTTAGTAGTATAGTAAACGGTAACTGTATAGAAATCGTCTTTAGGTACGTTGATTCCCTTGAAAACAAGTTTTCTCCCTTTTCCAAATTGTCCTACAATTTGATTGCCTGACGTAAAGAGAAGTTCAGCATCAGTTACAGTTTCAACAGTTAATCCACTGCTAAGCTCATTAGCAGAAGATTCGGCTTCATATGTAGTCTCTACAAAAGGCATTTCAAGGTTAGCGTTTTCAGAAATCTGAATGAGAAATCCACCGCCGTCTATTTCAGGGATAGACAATGTTGTTGCAGAAGTAACATTCTTTTTCTCAACCAGAACCTTATTACGTTTGTCACCGTCACGATAGATATATGCGGTATAAGTCTTCCCAGCTGGCAATAGTTTTGAAAGGTCTATGTTAGCAGTGCGAGGAGAAACAGAAAGTCCAGCAAGCCACCAGTCATTTCCTTTACGTCTTGCAATAGTCAGGTATTTAGACAAAACCCCTTCAATCAATCGACTTTCGTCCCATGTAGCAGGTATGCGCTTTGTAATTACCGCAGGTCCGTAAGGTAGCAAATGCTGATAAGACTCAGTGATATGGAGAAGTCCATTTTCATATGCTACGCTAAGACCAAGATTTTGGGCGAAAGAGAAGTTTTGATTAAGACGACCTGAAACCATCGCAAAGTCAATAGGAGTGTAATCTGCAGGACCAACCACATTTCGGGTAAGGATGTTGCAAATGTGATGCAAAGTGGTCATGAAGCCACGATTTTTTTCAGATAAGAAAACGTTTTCTCCACCCAAAATACCTTCGTATGATAATGCATGAGGGTATGTGCGACGGAGACCGGAAGGTCGAGTGCAACCGTGGAAATTTACGTTCATTTGATACTTGGCAGTCAGCTTAAGTAACAATTCCATGCGTTCTGCTGTTTCACGAGAATCATCTTCCCAGAAATCAACTTTAATACCGGCAACACCCCATTCTTTCCATTTTCTGAGAGTTGCATCCATGTTTGCGGTGGAGAAGGCAGTAGTATTTGTGAGTCTTGAGTCTCCCCAAAGAAGAACCTTGACGCCTTTAGAAGCTGCATATTTTACAGTGTTACGTATAGCAGCCTCATTCCATCCTCCATCTACGAGAACATATTTCCAGCCCATTTTTGCCGCCATATCAATGTATTTGTTATCTGCATCGGCTCTCGCAAGATTTCCATAACCTTTGTTTTCAGAACCGCCCCAGTCCCAAGATGAAGTTCCAGGCTCTATCCACGACATATCTGTCATATCAGAAGGTTTGCATAAGTTTTCTTGCATTGTTGAGGCAAAAATTGTAGGTAAGTCTCCTATTTGCAATGTACGCCAAGGTGTCTGTAATGGCAATTTGACTGTAAGGTCATTTTTCACATCTTCTTTGTAAGCTTGATATGTATCCCCAGCATGCTGCCACTTCAAGCAACCTGTTGGTGATGAATAAGCTTTAAGCAATGAGATTGAATATGTACCTATGTTTTCTGCCTCACTGATAAGGATGTTATGACTTCCAGCGCCAACCAATACAGGCTCATTGAAACGGGGGTCACTGGCATCTGTTACTGCTGTATTCCAGTCTGTATATTCACCATATGTTCCATGCTGTCCATAATATGATTCGTATGGAAAATTCTTAGGCCAACTTTTCTGACTTGCAAATTTACACCCAAGTATATATTTGAAGCCTGTAGGGTTAACGGCTGAAGCTTCGTCTTTAATGACAATGCTTGATTTGCCATTTTGGCTCGGAATGGAGTATCTGAATGCTACGCCATCGTTAGAAACACGGAAAATGATGTTGAATGGATGTCCGCCATTTGTCTGTGTATTGACTGTAAGTTCACGGCAATTATTCACATACGTGCTTGTCTTGCCTGAAGGTAGATAGTAAGTTTCATTGATATCACGAGTCTGTGCACTGATAATTTTCAAGTTTTGGCTATAATCAACAGCGTCAGAAATAAGTCCTAAAGGAGACTTGTTAATTACCCATTCATTATGACTAATAACCTTATAATATGGCTTGCCATTTTCAATAGTTGAAACCAAGCCTATTTTTCCGTCAGGAGACCACACCTCGTTATAAGAATTAATTTTTGGCGCATCAGAATTGGCAAATGGAGTAGTTTGCAAAAGCATTGTTTGCTCATCCAGATTTATGCGAGCATATAGTGGTACTCCACGATATTCAGAAGGTAGGGCATAACTTGACGTCACGTTGTAAACGTCAGCCCGACAAAGAATATTTGTATTTAGTCCTACTGTTTGATTTGCTGCAGAGCCTGCATATCGATGTTTATCAGAATCAGATGCGTTTCCGCCAGCACGTGAAGTAAAAGAGAATGCAATAGTCGTTAATGACGATACATTAGGCACTATGGTAGCATAATAGCAATTATCAGAAGCAACATACTTTATTTTCTCGCCACTCCCTCGTTGCTCCCAAGTCATGCCATTAACAGTTCCTACAAGATATAAATCCGGGTGTGAAGGCTTTATTGTCAGTTCTTTAGTCTGTCTATTAAAAGAAACGTCATATGCACCTTCTTTTTCGGTGAAAAGAGCAAGTTCAGCGCCTGATACGAGTGTTTTGGTTCCATTCTCAAGTTTTTCAGATGCAGAGAGACCATAACGCTCCGCATTTATTACCGACCACTGATTGCCGATAACAGCAGTAACATAATAAAAACATTTTTTTGGGTTATCAGTGACCTGATGGCTCATTGGTATCTCAGAACCTGTATATTGCTGAGTTGTACCAACTCTGCTCAGAGGCAATGCTATATCTTGCGGCTTACCGTCTTTCATATTTCTGAGCAAGAACATCTTCTCAGGAGTATAACTGCTATTGACAGAAATAGTCTTAGCAGCAAGGTCTATGGTAAGCATATAACTACCGGCTTTGTCGGGAAGTGCATAGTCTTTAACATTGTTAGTAGCAGAAATCAAAGACTTGCTTTGTCCATTAGCAAATCTTACTATTGATGATTCCGGAGAGCCATATACTTTTCTGCTTGTTATACCATTGTATCCAAGAGTCTCAGTTAAGCGGAAATTCCCATAGTATTTACCACTATTGTCACCGCTTGAATTCATAACCCTATATACTAATGCCTGGTATTTACCATTGCCCAAATTAGTACACTTGACGGCATTGTCGTAACTCCAAGTCATATTACTGATGTTTCCTACCACCCACAGGTCTGCAGGATACTGTGCGCTAATGGGTAATAACCCCAAAAGCATCATTGCAATTAATGCAATTAATTTCGATGTTAGTCTCTTCATTATGTTTTATGTTAGGTATTTATATTTGTATTTAATCAAAAATAGGAATGAAACTATTTCTGAATCTATTCCGGCACATGTTTATATTTTGCAAAATTAAGAATTATTTTAGAATTAATCAATAATTTAAGTAAATTAATCTTAACACAAAAACAGGCGGACCAAAACGGTTCGCCTGTTTTACGTTTTTGAGTAGGGGATTTATTTCACTATCACCTTTTGTGTCTTATCACCCGCTTTCACAATATAAAATCCTGGGGAGACTCTTGTAGTGCAGGTTTCAGAAGTAAAGGATATGCCACTGACAGATGTAATCGTGTATTTATCGACTCCAGTGACTGTAATAGTGCCAATACCACTTGAAATGACAATATTTTCATCAAGTTCAACATTATCCACTCCGGTTCCCTTTGTAGTCATATAAAGGAGTAATACATCGTTTTCATTCTTAAGTATAAGTCCCTTGTATGAAAAGTCAGGGGAGATGTATGTTCTACCTGTAAAAGATTTATCTGTACTGACCTCACGCCATGTAGTACTTATGCAGTCTTCATCAATCTTGCCATGCATAAGCATCATTCCGTCTTTTTCAAGTAGCAATTGAGGCCATTCATTTGAAACAACTCCAAGATTCCATGTAGGCTCAAAATCTGCAACGTGTACCTCGGTACCATCATTTTCAAATCCGTGATATAACTGAGTTCCATTATAGGTAGTGTCTGCAGCTTTACCGTTTACCAATCGTATTTTATAGCCTTCGTAATCTTCTGTTTCGGCATCGTATAGTAATACAGTATTTACGCCTAAATCCACAATGATATTGTAAGTGCCGGCTGGACCGTTATAAAATACTTCCTTGTCATTTTTTAAACTCTTTGACAAAAACTCAGGTACAAAAGTTTCCAAGTTACCCCAGCGGTCAATTTTAACAGTATTCCAAGCCAGACTACCATCAAACCTTGGAAGTATAGATGTGAAATTAAAATAACACTTGTCAGTATCTTTTTCGGGCTTTAATTCAATACCTTTTGCCGCATATTGTAATGGTGCTACTCTTGTAAGTACCTTGCTTTCGTCATAAAGATTCCAGTTACAATTAAGACGTTCGTCAAAAGCCTTATTCTGTACCAGGTACAAAACATTTGGCTCGTCGTTAAGTGTAAGAGTACAATTCTTAAGGTCTATAGTAGCATAATACTTACCTGTACTACCGAGCTTATAACATGCGGAAGTATTAAGCAATGCACTTCCACAATATGTGACATCATTCATGACAATTGATTCATCATTTACTTTGCCACAGTATTTGAAGTTCGAGTTTGTAGCATCATCAGGATTGATTGTGAAATAGAAGGTACCATCATCTGTAGTATCTGCTTCATAGTTTACAGTAACATAGTAAATTCCATTTCCTGCGTTATAACATTTAATAAGGTCATTGCCGGCTGTCTGGTATGTTCTGTAGTTAACATTACCTACAAGATAAAGCTCCTCCGGACAAGATTGTGTATGTGACAAATATAATCTATTGTCTGATGTAGACAACACCATGTCATAAACGCCATAAGAGGAGAACGAAGAATTTGCGCTTCCAAACTCTCTGTTTAATTTAATCTCAGCATCAGGATAGATAAAATGTGCGTTGTCTGACATCATGCTGCCATAGAAGTTATCCAAGCTACAACCAACTGCACCAGTAGGAGATGCAACAAAACGATACCAACCGCTTTCATATTGACCTTCTTTCTCAATATGAATGTTCTTATATACATATTCACCGTTACTATTTCTAACAGCCGGTTGTGATGCATCTGTAAGATTCCAAGGGCCTGCATTAGTAGAGTGAACAAAATATAATAAGTCGGGATATTCTGATTCACTTGCTTCTCTGACGCTGATAATGCCATTCTTTATGTCGATAGTAGCATAATACATGGTATTTGCTTTCGGTAATGAGAAATAAAAAGAACCAGAAGATGGCAACGCAACGAATTGGCTCTTTGTACCCGGCTGAAGAACGGTCTGCCCCCTGCATGTGCCAAAGCGATTTGCGAAAACTGTAGCTTCATCACCAAGGCATGAAGAGAAAGTAAAGGCATTTCTACTTGTAACGTCATTAGTCCAAAGATTTACA
>CALYOL010000053.1 GCA_945231345.1 uncultured Porphyromonadaceae bacterium | reverse complement strand
TTATCACCACATTCGGCTTCTCATTCAGGCACATTGCAACCGAATCTTCGCTAACAGAACTGTCGTATGCCAGAATTTCCACCTTTTCCCCTTCATGGCTGAGTTTTTCCACGCCCATCAGAAATCCTCGGTAAAACTCTGTATATATTTGCGCATGTTTGCTCTCTTTTTCACTGTTTAGGTCAAACGGCAAGGCAAGAGCTATTTTTATCACCTTTTCATCTAAGTCGCTGCATGACAGTGAATCAACACTTACTTCCGCAGAATCTATCACCACATCTGTCGAATCTATTTCCTCCACTCGTCCGCCAATTCGCTTCTCTGAGTCTACAAGCGAATTGTCTATCGGCAAATATATCATCTGTCCTTCAACAAACTCCGAAATTGCGAGGCTTGGATTAGCGCGAAGTATGTCTATCTCAGACAATCCATTTTCCGAAGCTATGCTTTCAAGCGTTTCTCCCGGCTTGATGACATAACTACGCATTCCATCTGGCACAACCGGCGTGACCGGCACTACTTTCGCACTATCTACAGCCACAGTATCAGCCTTTTGCACCGGCTTGGCTTCCTCTTTTTTCACCACCGGCTTTTTATTGGCTGCCATTGAGACAGGTATTTCCAGCGTAAGCCCC
Organism: uncultured Porphyromonadaceae bacterium; assembly: GCA_945231345.1. Classification (GTDB taxonomy): domain Bacteria; phylum Bacteroidota; class Bacteroidia; order Bacteroidales; family Muribaculaceae; genus CAJUPY01. Next base: position 9,641 of record CALYOL010000053.1, on the reverse strand, counting down.
CTTACACCTTCAGCCGCACCAGGATTAAAATCTATAAGCCTATCTACAGGCACACCATACTTCTTCGCTATCCCATAGATTGTCTCATGGCTTCCGGCTTTATACTGAATCACATAATAGCCTTTTTTTATTTTCGCGTCATATTCAACAGGTATGGTCAACACCATCCCAGCCTGGAGACCTTCTGCCGCATTGGGATTATACTTGAGTATATCCTTCCGGGGCAGACCCATCTTCACGGGAAGCTCATAGATAAACTCATTTTTTTGAACTGTATAGTAATAATAAACCTTGCCATTCACTCGCTTTATTGGCAAATTCAACGCCATGGCAACTACACAACATAATAGCATTGCCACAACACTTATAAATACTCTTTTTAAACTCATATAGTTTGTCATCCGTTTTGTTGCTGTAAAGTTACACCTTTCTCCGCAAATAAGCAAAAAATATGCAAAAAAAGCAGGCACGCTCTTCTCAGAGCCACGCCTGCATGCGTAAAATGTATTTATATTTGGAAAACTATTGGATTATATGCCTTTATAAAACCCCTAAAGGACTTTAAAACCAGAATGACGCTCCTATTGACGGGCAGAACGCATGAATCTTGTAGTTCGCCTCAAATGTCTTGACGTATGGCATCTGTGCCGCCTTCATCAATAGGTCCTCATAACTGCACTTCGCATTGTCTCGGCCCAATCCTGCTACGTATAGCATCGCAACGTCAATAGAGAAGCCCTTCAGCGGACGGAAAGAAAAGCCTACCGACGGCTCTATCTTAGTCATGCCCGGTGTTTCAGGATTGTAATTATCATCTCGCATTGGAGCTTTGTCTATCATCACACCTGCACGCAGGTCAAAACGATTGGTAAGAGCATATTGCGCTCCAAGGTGATATGTAAACGAATTCTTATAGTTTTTCTCGATATGCTGATTAAAAGCAGCAAGATGACTGCTTAGGAAATTGATATCAAGATTTTCATACTGGCTCCAGAATGAATACTGCACATCCGCTGCAAGTGTAAGGCTGCTGATAGGCTTGTAGCTGACACCGAAATTCAGGATAGACACACATGGCATCTCTGCCGTAAACTGTGCCTTATCTATCAGTCCCACCTTATCTTCAAGGAAGCCCTTTGCTATATCGTTTGCATAGCTCACGTTAGCATCACCGGCGTCAACAGTCATCATCATCTTAGAGCGATAGTTCGCACCGATAGAAATCTTATCATTGACATCATACAGCACACCAACATTATAGCCAAGAGTGACATTGGCTGTACCCTTCAGATTTACGGAAGCCGGAACAACATCACCAAACATTGCCGGCATACCCTGGCTCTGAAGCACCATGTCAAGGCTCGCAGGAGAAATAAGCCCCTTGTTCAAATCCACAGTACCCCATGTAACCATAAGGCCCGCACCTACTGAAAGATTTGGCAGAATACGCCACGCCGCCGTTGGCTGAACCGTATATGTCGTCAACTTAACCTTCTGATTAAGCAGAGCACCGCCCCAGTTATCAGTCCAGTTTATATTGCTCCCGTAGGGAGTGTAGAAAGACACACCCGCCTTCAGATTATCATAGATTGAAAAACCAAGATTGAAATTTATTGGAGTGCTTGCCGGGCTATCTGTCTTATACACCTTTCCGTCTGGTGTAGTAGCCTCTCCAGAAGAGAAAATCGCTGTAAAAGAAGCATTTACATCAAGTTTCTTGTCAAGGAAACCCATTCCTGCCGGGTTAAAAATCATACTTTCCGCACCCAGCTTCAGCGCTGTGCCGGTATGTCCCATACCATTCTGCTTTGTACTGAGTGAATTTACCTGATACCCCTCTGCATAGAGAGAAATTGTTGTCGCAATCGCTGCGAAAAATGTCAATATTTTCTTCATGAATATATCTAATTGGTTTGAAATAGGCGGCAAAGTTACAACTTTTTTCTCACACCACCTAACATTTTGGTCAAAAACACATATTTTGTGTTCTATTTTCAACACAACTCACTGAAAAGTACGACCTATGCAAATACAGTCAGAGTTCTTGCGTTTTTCTGAATAACAATGCAAAAATAAGGCCGCCAGATTTCTCTGACAGCCTTATTGATGATTTATGAAAATGGAGTGTGCCGCTTATTTGATAAGCCCTCTGCCACGGAGGAGTGCCTCAGGCTGTGGCTGGTGTCCGCGGAAGCGAACAAACAGAGTCATCGGGTCTTCGCTGCCACCCATTTCAAGGATGTTTTCTTTGAAAGACTTTGCAGTTTCAGGGTCAAAAACGCCTTTTTCTTTGAAAAGTTCAAAACCGTCGCTGTCAAGTACTTCAGCCCATAGATAAGTGTAGTAGCCGGAAGCATAACCGTCGCTACCGAAAATGTGCTTGAAGTATGGACTGCGATAACGGAACTGCACTTCAGCAGGCATATTGAGGTCTTCTGCCACTTTCTTTTCAAAAGCCACAACGTCAATATCTTCAGTTGGGTTGAGCTTGCCATACTGGAGGTCAAGGAGAGCAGCACCAACGAGCTCTGTTGTTGCGAAACCTTGGTTGTGGTTAGCGGCTGCGATAAGTTTTTCAACCATTTCATCAGGAATTACCTCACCTGTCTTGTAGTGGTGAGCGTAAACCTTAAGTAGTTCTGGCTCAAGTGCCCAGTGCTCGTGGATTTGTGATGGAAGTTCTACGAAGTCGCGGTCTACATTAGTACCTGCTTGGCTGCGGAGAGCAGCCTTGCTGAGCATACCGTGGAGGCCGTGTCCAAATTCGTGGAACATTGTTTCCACTTCGTCAAGGGTGAGGAGGGAAGGAGTATCGCCAACAGGCTTAGAGAAATTGCCAACGTTGTATATGATTGGGCGAGAAGCCTTGCCGTCGCGGTCGATGTATGAGCCCTTAAACTCGCTCATCCATGCGCCCTGACGCTTTGAAGCGCGAGGGAAATAGTCTGTCATGAATACGGCAACGTGGTTTCCTTCAAGGTCTTTAACGTCGTAAACCACAACTTCAGGGTTGTATTTAGGAGCGTCTGGCATTTCGGTGAAAGTAACACCGTAAAGACGTTCAGCCATGGTGAAAATGCCTTTGCGGACAGAGTCAAGTGGAAAATATTCGCGGACTTTGCTTTCCTCAAGGTTGTATTTTTTCTGGCGCACTTTTTCAGCGTAGTAATAGTAGTCCCAAGGAGCGATTTTAAAGTTTCCGCCTTCTTCGTCAACGATAGCCTGCATTTCAGCAACTTCTTCCTTAACGCGAGCGATGGCTGGAGTCCAGATTTTCATGAGCAGGTCTTCGGCGTTAGCGATGCTTCCCGCCATTACGTTGTCTGTCATGTAAGAGCCATAGTTTTCAAATCCGAGGAGAGCAGCCTTTTTTGCGCGAGCCTGAAGGATTTTATTGATAATCGGAGCGTTGTCGTATTCTCCGGAAGAAGCGAGGCTTGTGTAGCCTTCATACATTTTTTGGCGGAGGTCACGGTTGTCGGCATACTGGAGGAGTGGCAGACGGCTTGGAGCGTGGAGTGTGAACAGCCACTTGCCTTCAAGACCTGCGTTTTTAGCTTCTTCTGCAGCCACGTCGATGTTGCTCTGTGGAATGCCTGAGAGTTGGTCTGCACTGTCAACAACGAGCTGGAATGCATTTGTGGCAGCGAGAAGATTTTTGTTAAACTGCTGATAGAGAGTGGTGAGCTCTGTGTTGATTTTCTTGAGTTCTGCCTTAGCGGAATCGTTGAGAAGTGCACCATTGCGAGTGAAAGACTTGTAGTAGTCTTTTACGGCGCGCTGCTGTGCAATGTTGAGCCCGAGAGAATCCACGTTGTCGTAAAGATATTTGATTCTTTCAAAAAGACGAGGATTCATGCTGATTTCGTCGCTGTGCTGTGAAAGCATAGGCTCAAATTCTTCAGCTACCTTTATCAGTTCGTCTGATGAGTCAGACTCTGTGAGAGCATAAAATACCATAGCAACCTTTGTGATGATTTCGCTTGATTCTTCGTATGCGAGAATTGTGTTTTCAAAGGTTGGGGTTTCTGAATTGTTAAGGATTGAGTCTATAGCCGCATTTTGCTGTTCAATACCGGCCTTTAGCGCAGGGATGTAATGTTCGGGCTTAATTTGCTCGAAAGGAGGGATTTCGTATGGAGTGTCATACGCAGTCAGGAATGGGTTTGCCACCTCTTCCTTGCCTCCACATGATGTAAGGGCTGCAAATGTCATGCATGATATTGCTGCCATGGTGAGAAATTTGTGATTCATTGTTGAATGATTTTTATTTAGTTGATTTTTATATAATTACAGATTAAAATCGTCTATCAGAACAGACGTTTCTGCCCCGTGATTTCATCGATGATTTCCTGGTCTGACACTTCAGGGGCTGTAGGCGTATCTTCTTCAGGTGTTTCTACAACTTCTTCTGGGTCAGCGAGTTCTTCTGCAGGGAGCTCAATCGGTTCAAGTTCTTTGATTTCAGAGTAAGAGAATGTGGTGAGTCGTTTTCCTTTAGCCTTAAATGACTTTACTCCGATAAAGTCTTGCGCAACTACTTCGAGTGGCTCACGGAAGCTGTCACCTTCGCTGAATGTAACCTCAAATCTTGCTCCCGGCTTGTCACTGAGGAGGATAAGGCGGGATTCCGGATTTTCAGTGAGGTATCGCTGCTTTCGCGGCGACGGCTCGAAAGTAAATCGCTTGATGTATGTATATCCCTGGTCTGCATCAAAGAGGATTGCGGTCCATACTTTTTCCGGGTCGAATTTTTCAATGCGGAGAATATTGTCCTCGTAATGGTTTGTGACGTCGAAGTTTGTGGTGTAAAATTCTCCGTTGTTTAAGATTACGAGCACAAGGTCGTCGTTGAAAAATTCGCCGAGCAGTGTTCCGCATCCATTTGTGTTAAGCCTCAAAACGTCAGGGTCAAACCATACATTGAGTCCACCGAGGGTTGAGCCGCCTTTTTCCTTGAGTGTGAAGCGGTAAACTTCGTTGCGAGTGACGATGTTGCCCTGCGAATTTTTGCCCTTGATGGCGAGTTTGCTGAAATCAACGTCAATTTGAAGTGATTTGAGCCTTGGCTTTGGCTTAAGGGTGACTTTCACAACTTCTGCCTCGCCGTTAGAATTAGCGGAGAACCATGAAATCTTGCTGCCCGGCTTACCCTGAGTGACGTTGTATTCCTTATCGCGAGTGACACCGGTGACGGAGAAGCGTTTCATGTAATACGTTCCGCCTTTGCCATCCTGGTAAATGACGTTGTAGACGGTTCGTGTATCGTTTCGCTTGAAAATTGCGATGTGTATGATGTTTTTGTCAACAAAAAGTTTCTCAGCAACTTTTACTACCTTGTATCGTCCGTCTTTATAGAAAATAATCACATCGTCAAGCATAGAGCAGTTGCATATAAACTCGTCTTTTTTCAGCGAAGTGCCGATAAAGCCTTCTTCGCGGTTTATGTAAAGGCGCTCGTTAGCCTCTGCTACTGTAGATGCCTCGATGCTGTCGAATCCACGGATGACAGTGCGGCGCGGATAGTTCTCGCCATATTTGTCCTTAAGCGTCTGATACCACTTGATGGTGTAGTCTGTAAGGTGAGCGAGCTTGTCGCGGAGGTCTTCGATGGTTTCGTTGTATTGTGCGATGACGCGGTCTGCCTCGTCGGTAGAGAATTTTAGGATACGCTTCATCTTAATCTCCATCAGGCGTAGCAGGTCATCGTCGGTTATTGGTCTGATAGGATTTGCGACGAGTTTCTCAATTCTGCCCCTTACGTGGAGGATGGCTGCATCCATATTTTCAGCCTGTTCAAATGGCTTGTCCTTGTAAATGCGGTTTTCAATGAAAATCTTCTCCAGTGATGAGAAGTGGAGCTTATCCAGCGTTTCATCGAGGCGGATTTGGAGCTCTTTTCCCAGCAGCGTGCGTGTGGTTTCTGCGCTATGTCGCAATACGTCGCTCACGCCGATAAAGTGCGGCTTGTTCTCTGAGATTACACAGCAGTTTGGAGAAATTGAAACTTCGCAGTCCGTAAATGCGTATAGCGCATCGATTGTCTTGTCAGACGACGTGCCCGGCAGGAGGTGGACAAGAATAAGCGCATTCTCTGAAGTATGGTCTTCTACTTTACGAATTTTGATTTTGCCCTTTTCAAAAGCCTTTAGAATAGATTCTATGACAGTGCCGGTGGTTTTGCCGTAAGGTATTTCGGTGATAGCGAGCGTCTTGTTGTCTTTTTTCTCAATTTTGGCGCGAATTTTGACGCTCCCTCCTCTCTCTCCGTCATTGTATTTAGACACGTCGATAAATCCGCCGGTGACAAAGTCCGGGTAAAGGACAAATTCCTCCCCCCGCAGGTAAGCGATGGCGGCATCAAGAAGCTCATTGAAATTATGCGGCAGAATTTTGGATGAAAGACCAACAGCAATACCTTCTACTCCCTGAAACAGGAGAAGTGGAAACTTTACAGGCAGTGTAACAGGCTCCTTTTTTCTGCCGTCGTAGGTAGGCGTCCACTCAGTTATTTTAGGATTGAAAAGCGTTTCGAGCGCAAAAGCAGAGAGTCTCGCCTCAATATAACGTCCGGCTGCTGCAGACGCTCCCGTGAGGATATTACCCCAGTTACCCTGCGTGTCTATCAGGAGTTCTTTTTGACCAAGTCCTACAAGCGCATCATATATGGAAGCATCACCGTGAGGGTGATATTGCATTGTGTTACCAACGATGTTGGCAACCTTGTTATATCTCCCGTCGTCAAGGGTCTCCATTGAGTGGAGAATACGGCGCTGTACGGGCTTCAGTCCGTCGTCAATGTGTGGGACTGCTCGCTCTATGATAACGTATGAAGCATATTCGAGAAACCAGTTACGATACATTCCCTTCAGGTGGTATTTTACCACGTCTGAGGTGTCCGCTACCTGATGAGTGTCTGCACTATCGTCTTCAGCCTGTGATTCGTCGTTGTCTTCCGGTATGTCGTTGAGGGCGTCATCATCGTCCTCTTTAGGGTCAAAAATATCGTCTTCTGCCATAAAAGTGCTGTTTGGATAATCAATTAGCAAAGATACAAATTTTTTTTGAATGGTAGGCAAAAAATGGCAGAAAAGGGGGCGAATGAAATAATAAAAGCCTGCTTTGTATAGAAGTATACGCAACCTGCAAAAACGGCGAGAATATTGTATCCGAATGCAACGTATTTCATTTTTAGGTAGTCATATCCGCACAGGCTATTTGTGAAATGGTCTAAAATGGCGGTGAGCGGTGCGAGTGGACTATTTTTGTAGTCCATAGAGTTCATTATCTGGATATGGCTCGTCAATGGGATAAAAACTATATTTGAGGAGCGAAAAACAAAAAGCTATTGATGCAGCGAGCAATGCAAAGCAAGAAACTGTTTTTAATACTCGGAATGTTTTTGTGTTTGATAAATCTGTGTATGTCATATTGTATTAGTTTTTCTTGCTTATGAAAATAGCATATTTGTCTTTCTTGATAGCTAAATCCATATTGGATTCAAGCATTTGAGACATCTTGGATTCGTAGGGGTTGTTACTTTCTTCCCAAAAATATTTTTCATAAAGATATAGCACAGTTATATTTTCCTTGCTGTCTTTTATTTTATTGCTGATATAATCAACGTATTGGTCTTCGTTAAATTTGTTTGAATTTTCAAAATCATGACGCAAATATTCATTGCGGCTGTTGTAAATCCACTCAAGGAAATAACGATCGGAATATGTTCCGACAACGAGAATTTTATCGTCTTTGAAATCTTCAATGTCTTGTCGGATTTTGTTTATTGTGGAACCCCACTCCGGATTTACACAAATACCTTTAATTGGGTGAAAATCAAATTCAAGAGTACTTTCAGTGATGCTTGTCCGGATAACTACTCCACCTCCGTTAATCATAGTGATTGATATCATAGACAGTGATGACACAACAATAATGCCTGATGTTATAATAAACGATTTGTTAATTATCGGTTTAAGCAAACATAAAATAATTGGGAATACGGAGTATGATAAAAACTTTTGTAATCCCGTATTACTCCCCAAAAGGGGTGTGAATGAAACAAAAAATACAGCAAGGATAATAATTAATTCTTTCGTTTTTGATTCTTTATAAAATTTGTAAATGGCTACAAATTCCAGAAGCATTATAGTGGCATTAATTAGTCTTAATGAATTATGAGAAATCGGATTAATCCTCATATCGTAAATAAATGCGATTATAGCAAAAACGGCAAAAAGAAATACGGCATATATGTGATGCTGTATCATTGTCAGCACTTTATATGTGCAATAAACGGCACAAAGAGGAAATATTGTTGTTACAAAATGTACAAAATAATAAATTGTCAGACCATATATCCCATGATTTGAAATCAAATTCGCTTTTATATAGCAAGCATAATTACCGATAGAACCATACATTATGATTATAAATGCAAATATGAAAATTATGGCACTTATAGCATAGATAAAAGCATGTTTTATTCTGGTTTGAATATTTAAGTTTTTATTTATTAGAATAATTATAAATAATATTGGAATTATTGCGATACTCGGTATTCTGCAAAGGGTTGTGATGCAAGTTGCAAAGGCGGTTGCTATCAAATAAGCAATTTTGTTTGTTTCCACGTACTTGATAAATAACAGAATAACAATCGTGGTGAAAAACATTGTTTGTCTGTCCCAACCGATAAGCATTGCCGTATTAAAATACCACGTTGTCAGCAGTATCAGTATGGCACACATAAGTACAGATATGCAAATTCGTTTTGTGCGATTGTAAAAGAATGTGCAACTTAATGCTATTGTAAGAACCATGTATAAAAATCCCACATATTTTGCACTTAGCATATCATATCCGCACAGGCTGTTTGTGAAATGGTCCAAAATGGCGGTGAGCGGTGCGAGTGGACTATTAAGGTAGTCCATAGAGTTCATTATCTGATATGGCTCGTCAACGGGATAAAAACTGTATTTGAGAAGCGAAAAACAAAAGGTGAGGACAGCAGCAAGTATTCCAAAACATAGCAAGGTTTGGAATATTTGAAATGATTTGCTTTTGCGGATATCGGTGAGTGAAATATTGCTCATAATTCGTTTTTACTAAAATAGTACGTCAGATTGGATTAAAACGGCAGGGTTGCAAATTTTTGGTTCAAATGCAAGGAAAGGAATGGCAGCGACGATGCCGTAGAAAAAAGTTTTGCGTGTTATGAACAAAGCATCGTACACAACGTTTAATTTACGAATGATGATGCTGTAAAATGCCCAGCTTACCGCTGCAGAGAAGGCAATAAGGTCTCCGAGTGGCATTATCTGCATAGACATTCCTCCATTGAAGACTACGAGGGTTACTCCTATGAGTGCTACAACAGAGCCAATATACACACCGACTTGAGGTTTCTCCTGTTTGTAAAAGAATCCGATTAGGAGTGTCGTAAGTAGAGAACTTATACTTGTCAAGAGTGACACGTTGCTGACGAGGGTGTATTTGAGGGCGTCATCATCGTCCTCTTTAGGGTCAAAAATATCGTCTTCTGCCATAAAAGTGCTGTTTGGATAATCAATTAGCAAAGATACAAATTTTTTTTGAATGGTAGGCAAAAAATGGCAGAAAAGGGGGCGAATGAAATAATAAAA
>CALYOL010000052.1 GCA_945231345.1 uncultured Porphyromonadaceae bacterium | reverse complement strand
AATAGTGCCGAGTTTTATAAATCTGTGATAAGGTATAAATAAAAAAGCCGCTGCGAAAATTGCAACGGCTTTCTTAATTATGCTAAGAGAAATTCTTATTTTTTGCGAGAAACGAGGTAAGCCACCGGAGAAGCGATGTAAATGGTAGCGAGTGTACCAATAATAACGCCGAGCGTCATAGCGAAGATGAAGCTGCGGAGGCTGTCACCACCGAGGATGAAAATACAGAGCAAAACAAGGAGTGTAGTACCAGAAGTCATGATGGTACGGCTCAAAGTAGAGTTGATAGACTTGTTGATTGTGCTGTAGAAGTCATTCTTCGGATAAAGAGCAACGTTTTCACGTACACGGTCGAAAACGACCACGGTATCGTTAATCTGATAACCGATAACGGTCAAGATAGCAGCGATGAAGTTCTGGTCAATTTCCATAGCGAAAGGAAGAACGCCCCAGAAGAAGCTGTATATACCGATAATAGAGAATGCAGTGAAAGCAACGGCAGATAGAGCTCCGAGTGAGAATGCAACGTTGCGGAAACGGAAGAGGATGTAAAGGAACATTGCGAGGAGCGAGAGAGCAACAGCAATGTAAGCCTCGTTACGCATGTCGTTAGCGACAGTAGGACCAACTTTCTGTGAAGAGATGATACCCTGGCTGTCGTCAGTTGCAGAGAAGTTTTCAATAGTCATGCCTTCAGGCACATAGTTTTGAGCCTGGCACACTTTGAAGAGCTTTTCAACGATTTCCTGTTCAACACCAGCTTCTTCGTTGTTAATCTTGTAGTTTGTAGAAACGCGAACCTGGTTTGAGCTTTCGATAGTGATAACAGAAACCTGTGCGCCGTCAAATTCAGGGTCAAGAGCAGCCTCGAGCTCAACAGTGTTGATAGGCTTTTCAAACTTAATAACGTAGTTTCTACCACCGGAGAAGTCGATACCCTGGTTTAGTCCACGGCCGAAGAGTGAAGCGATAACAGCGATAACGAACACAGCAACAAAGATGAAGCTCTTCTTACGCTGACCTACGAAGTCGATAGCGGTGTTTTTGAGAACGTTGCGTGAAATGGCGGTCTCGAAAGTGAGAGCCTGGAAAGGCTTAGCCTTAGCACCGGCTATGAATACGATACGGGTGAGGAATACTGCAGTGAAGAAAGAGCAGATAATACCGATAATCAAGGTAGTAGCGAAACCTTTGATAGGACCAGTACCGTAAAGGAGGAGGATAAGACCGGTGATGATAGAAGTGAGGTTAGAGTCGAAGATAGCGGAGAAAGCGTTGCTGTAACCGTCAGCGATGGCGGTGCGAACAGGCTTACCAGCGCGGAGCTCTTCCTTAGTACGCTCGAAGATGAGCACGTTAGCATCGACAGCCATACCAAGTGCGAGCACGATACCGGCGATACCGGACATAGTGAGCACAGCCTGGAATGAAGCGAGGATACCGAAAGTGAAGAAGAGGTTAAGAATAAGACCAAGGTCTGCAACGAGTCCCGGAATAACGCCGTAGTAGCAAATCATGAAAATCATGAGGAGCACGAGTGCGATAACGAAAGAGATGAATCCGGCTTCGATAGCTTGCTGTCCGAGAGAAGGACCGATAACCATGTCTGAGATGATATCAACCTTAGCGGTCATTTTACCGCTCTTGAGTACGTTAGCAAGGTCTTGAGCTTCTTCGATAGTGAACTGACCGGTAATCTGAGAGCGGCCGCCTTCGATAGCGTTGTTAACGTTAGGGAAAGAGTAAACGACGTCGTCGAGAAGGATAGCGATAGACTTTCCGATGTTGTTAGCAGTGATACGCGCCCACTGTACAGCACCCTCGTGGTCCATAGTCATAGAAACTACGTTGCCCTGGAAGTTGTCAACATCGGCAGAAGCAGCGACAACGCATGAACCGTCGAGTGCAGGCTTGCCGTTAGATGTCTTGAGGGCGATGAGTCGGTAAAGCTCAGCAGGACGCTGTTTTCCGGTAACGGTGTCGTTAAACTGCACTTCCTGTGGTTTTACTTCCCAACGAAGTTTGAGGTTTGAAGGGAGAGTGGCGCGAGCTTCAGATGAGCTGAGGAGAGAGTCGATGGTTTCGCGGTTTTTAGCGAGGGCGTAACCAACGACCGGAGTGCCGGAATTGTCAACGTTAAGGAAGTAGTTGAAAAGTCCGACACCGTTTTTCTCGCGGAGCTTACCGTCAAGAGAAGCGAGGTTGCCGTAAATTTCAGTAGTCTTGTAAGTTTCGTAAAATTCGAGGTTAGCGGCGCGCTGAAGAAGGTCGCGAACACGCTGGTGGTCTTTAACGCCAGGGAGCTCGAGGAGGATTTGTCCGTCTTTACCCTGTAGGACCTGAATATTAGGAGAAACCACGCCGTAAGCGTCAATACGGCTGCGGAGGACGTTAGTAGCTGAGTTGTTAACGCGGTCTTTCACTTCTTGTTTGAGTTTAGAAGCTACTTTGCCGTCGTCAGCACCACGCTCTACGATACCGCTGAAAACGACAGAGAAGTCAGCATGAGGGTTAAGCTCGCGGTATTTGCGAGTGAACACGCCCACGTAGTCGTCTTCGATGTGGTTGTTGATAATCGAGTCTGAATAAGCGAGAGCAGAGTCAAAAGCCTCATCAGGGTCAGCGTTTTTCATAGACTTGAGGATGTCCGGCATAGACACCTGAAGAATAACGTTCATACCACCCTTGAGGTCGAGACCGAGCCCAACACCCCATTTTTGTACTTCAGAGAATTTGTAACCCAAGAAAACGGGTTCTTTGGCAAGAGAGTCCATGTAGGCTTTCTTAGCCTTGTTAAACTGGTCGGAATGTTCACCAGCAGCGCCAGCCACGCTCAGAGCGTATTCGTCAGCCTTATTTTCATAGTGGTTGCTCACCAGTGAGAATGAAAGGTAGAAAAGGCAGACCAATACCAAGAAGACGGCAATAACGCCGGCGATGATACTTCCTAAAGTCCCTTTGTTTTGCATGTTAAGTTGTTAAAATATTAGTAGTTATTTAATTTATTTTATTTTCGACAATATTTCAGCTTGCAAATTTAGTAATAATCTTTGATAAAAAAGGCATAATGGAGACGTTTTTTTGCATTTTGGAGGGAAAAATGAGCGAATAAGGGTGAAAAAGAGGGAAATGTGTTGTATATATTGTGAAAAAAGATTAAATTTGCGGTGGATAATATAAAATGTGTTATGAACGAGAATTTCAAGCGAAAACTGGATGGCGATGTTGCCATTGGGGCAAGCGAGCCAGCGGAAAAAGAAAAAAAAGGCAGTTTTAGGCATGAAGCGGCAGGAGGCAATTTTGTGAATGAGCCAAACAGCCAACAGAGTCAGCCAAGTGAACCGAACTATGTCAATCAGCCTAATCAGGCGCCGGTGCAGATGATGGAGCAACAGGCGAAGCGTCCGGTTTGGGGCTATTGGTTGGCGATAGTATTGCTTGCGGTGATTAGTGTATTTTTGTTTATGCTTCTTGGCGAGTCAGAAACGGAGAAAGACAGGTTGCAGACAAGTTATAGATATGCTCAAAGCGAGTTGGAAGAATTGTCGGAGCAGTATGAGACTTTGAAAACTGATTATGAGTCGAATGCACAGTCTCAGAAGGCATTATTTTCAACAGTATCAAATAAATATCCGATATTGATAACTGACATGAAGTTTGCGAATGTTGATTTTGACCTCAATATAATAGACGATTTCGGTTCTACAATATATTCATACAATACAAAGTATATCCAGCCAAAAATATACTTTACCGGATTGGCAGACGAGTCAGTAACACTATGCGTGAAGTTTTTTCAGGGCGAGAGCCTGAGCACGAGCAGTGAAAACAACAGTAATAGCTATATAGGCAGATATTCATTTAGCTCGAGCGTTCAGAGCGATAAAAACGCAGAGCAAGAGGCAACGCTACTTGGCTGGGGCAGCAACACGTCCGGTCATTGGTCAAGCGGGAGCTATCGAGTTGAGGTGTGGTATGAAGATGTGTGCCTGTGTTCAAAAAAGTTTACAATTTACTAATACATAAAATGTTTAATTATGAAAAAAGTATTATTAGCCGTAATTATTGCGATAGCACTTTTCGGTGGAAAAGCGTATGGACAGCTTGGTGTGTTTAATCATCTTGGTGTAGGCGCCAATGTGGGAAGTGAGGGTATCGGTTTTCATGTAGCGACACCTATCACGGACTTTGTACAGCTGCGAGCAGGCGCAAGCTTTATGCCGGGAATTACGTTTACAGCCTCAGCAGACGGAACGTTTACAGCACCCGGGACAAGTACATCACAATATTTTGAGATGGACATGAAGGGAGACCTGAAGCGCACCCAGTTTGACGTAATTTTCAACGTATATCCTTTTGGCAGATTGAACTCTCTGTTTGTGGCAGTAGGTGGATATTTCGGCGGTGAGGACATTGTTAAAATCAAAGGTCACAGTGATGAAATCGCCGGGATGATAGAATCGGGCAAAGGATATGTAGAAATCGGTGATTACAATATTCCGGTAGATGAAAATGGCAATGCGTCAGGAGGTATCAGTGTAAAGAATTTCCGTCCGTATTTCGGTATTGGCTATGGTCGCCCGGTCCCTGGCAGCCGTCTTGGCTTCATGGTAGAGCTTGGTGTGCAGTTACACGGAAAAATGAAGGCTTATACAGACTATGGAACGCTTGAAATCCTTGATGACGTGGATAATGACTGGAAGGATGTTATGGATAAGCTGACTGTATATCCGGTGCTGAAGTTTACTCTTTCCGGAAAGATATTTTAAGAACCTGTTTGGGGTTTAGGGTGACGTGATATGCGCCCGGCACTCCTATGATAGCCCAGTAAACATAATATGCGGCGGATATGCAAAACATATCCGCCGCATATTGTTGATATATAGTTAATTTATGTCATGGGCGGGTCTGTCCGTTTCCGGAAATAAGCCATTTGTATGTCATAAGCCCTTCGAGAGCCATAGGTCCGCGGGCGTGCATTTTCTGTGTAGAGATTCCAATTTCGGCACCAAGCCCAAATTGAGCACCGTCGGTGAAAGATGTAGGTGCGTTTGTGTAAACGCAGGCAGCGTCTATTTCGGTGGAGAAACGGTCTAAAGCATCCTGGTTTGCGGCAACGATAGCTTCGCTGTGACCGGAGCCATAACGGTCGATGTGCGCAATGGCATCGTCGATGCTGTCAACGGTCTTTATAGCCATAGCGTATGACAGGTATTCAGTTCCGAAGTCGTCGGGAACTGCGAGTTTTAAGAAAGAAGCGGGATATATCCCCTCGAGTGCTTTGTATGCCCGGTCGTCGGCATGGATTATGACATCAGAGTCTTTCAAAGGCTCGCAGATTGCGCCTAAAGAACTTAATAATGCGCTGTGGATAATCATGCAGTCGAGAGCATTGCAGACGCTGACGCGACGTGTTTTGGCGTTATTGACGATGTCTCGTGCCATATTGATATCTGCGGAAGCGTCAACGTAGCAGTGGCAAACGCCGGCACCAGTCTCTATGACCGGGACTTTTGATTTTTCCCTGACACTGTTGATAAGGCTGCTGCTGCCACGCGGGATGATAAGGTCCACGATGCCACGGGCTGCCAGGAGAATGTCGGTAGCCTCGCGTGTGGCGGGGAGAAGTGTTGCAACGGCAGGGTCAATTCCATGGTTTTTCAAGACTCTGTGTATGACGCTGATGATGGCGCGTGAGGAATCATCTGCATCATGTCCGCCCTTAAGTACGCAAACGTTTCCACTCTTGAAACAAAGTGAGAAAACGTCGGCGGTGACGTTTGGTCTCGCCTCGTAAATAACACCAATTACACCGAAAGGAACAGCAACCCTCCGGATGACGAGCCCGTTAGGACGTACTCGTCTGTCCAGCTCTACATGCGGAGACGGCAGAGACGCGACGTTGCGCATATCAGCGGCAATAGCAGCGACGCGCTCCGGAGTGAGTTTCAGTCGGTCGTATTTAGGATTTGCCGGGTCCATGCGGCTGAGGTCTTTGATGTTAGCGGCAATAATGAGGTCTGTGGCATCAACGAGGGCGTTGGCGGTGTCAAGAAGAATTTCGCTGATGGAGTCATCAGTAAGACTGAGAAGTTGCCGAGAAGCGCGGTGGGCATCAAGGAGTAGATTTTCAACCATTTTTGTGTGATATTAATTATTCTACATAGAGGTAGTCGTAGTGTATAATGGGTCGTTGCTGATGTTTACCGGCAGCATCGCGAGCTTCGGCCGCAGAGTAAGAAGAGCGTCCGATAGCGATAAGATTGTCATTGTCGTCGAGAACTTTGATGAGGTCGTCTTTCTCGAAATCGCCGATAACGTCAGTGACGCCGATAGGTAGGATAGAGGCGGCGTGGACGGAATTAACAGCCTGAACGGCGCGGTCGTTGATTTTAATGGCACCCTTAGCGAACCCCTCGCTATGAGCAATCCATCGCTTAAGGCTTGAAGAAGGCACAGCGGCGGGAGCGAACTCAGTGCAAAGAGTGTCGTTGTCGCCTAAAATGATGTCGGTGAGAATGTTGTCGCGTTTACCGTTAGCGATAATGACGGCAATACCTTCATCGGCGACTTTTCGTGCTATACGATATTTGGTGACCATTCCTCCGCGCCCAAATCCGGAACGTTCAGTCATAATGTAGTCAGTGAGGTCAAGGTTTGGGTCAACGCGCCGAATTACTTCAGCACCGGGCTTGTGCGGGTCTCCGTTGTAGATTCCGTCGATGTTGCTGAGTATAATTAGTGCGTCGCAATCCAGCATTGCGGCAACGAGTCCTGATAGCTCGTCGTTGTCTGTAAACATCAATTCAGTGACGCTGACGGTGTCGTTTTCGTTGACGATGGGAATAATTCCGTTGCGAATCATGACCATCATGCAGTTTCGCTGGTTGAGGTAGTGTCGTCGTGTAGCGAAGCTCTCTTTCATTGTCAGAACCTGTCCGACGTGAATACCACGGTCTCGAAAGAGGTCGTAGTAACGGTTAATGAGTTTAACCTGTCCTACAGCGGAGAAGAGCTGTCGAGCGTCGACATTATCGAGCTGCGGCAATTTCAGACCATGCAATTCAGAGCGACCACATGCGACGGCTCCGGATGAAATCATCACAACTTCAATACCATGATTGCGGAGAGAGCAGACTTGGTCGACGAGGGCTGATACTCGCGTGACATCGAGAGTTCCATCGTCACGAGTGAGGACGTTGCTGCCAATCTTAATTGTGACTCTGCGGTATTTTCTCATTTTTTCACGGGAGCCAGGATGGCGTTAATAACAGCAGAAGTAAAGCCGTTGTGTTCCAATGAGTTAATACCCTTAATAGTCATTCCTCCGGGGGTAGTGACCTTGTCGATTTCCGTTTGCGGAGCGGCGTCAGGCTGCGAGAGCATAGCAGCGGCTCCGTCGACGGTAGCGCAGACGTATCGCAGCGCATCGGCAGGCTTAAAACCAAGTTCCACACCTGCCTGAACGCAAGCCTGAATGAACTTGTAAACGTATGCGATACCGCAAGAGCTGATTGCAGTTGCGGCATCCATGAGACGTTCTTCAATAACGTCGACTTCGCCCATTGCGCTGAACATCTTCACAATAGAGTCAAGTGTGCTGTTGTCGGCACGACGAGACGCAATGAAAGTCATAGACTTCCCTACAGATAGAGCAGTGTCCGGAATTACGCGGCAGATTGGTGTGCCGTCAAGGGCGAGCATACTATCTAAGGCATCGAGGGAAACGCCACCTGCGAGCGATACGACAGTGGCGCGGCTCTCTGCCAGGCAAGGCTTCAGTTGCTGTAAAACTTCGGCGATAAGCCATGGCTTAACGGCAAGGATGACGATGTCTGCCCCTGCGGCAGCCTCTAAATTGTCTGTGGTGGTTTTAACACCAGGATATTCAGAAGCTATAGCATCGAGCTTAGGATGAGACGGATTAGCCACCGCTACAGAATATAGCTGTGAGGGGGCGAGAGCGCGAGCTATGGCACCGCCCATGTTTCCGGCACCGATAATGGAAACTTTCATAATGATAATTAAACGTTAAATCTGAAGTGCATGATGTCTCCGTCTTGCACTACGTATTCTTTACCTTCAACGGATAGTTTACCAGCTTCTTTTACTCCGGCTTCACCTCCGAGTGAAACGTAATCGTCGTATTTAATGACTTCAGCCCGGATAAAACCTTTTTCAAAGTCTGTGTGGATAATACCGGCGCATTGCGGAGCTTTAGAGCCACGCATAAAAGTCCAAGCACGGACTTCGTCTTCACCGGCGGTGAAATAAGTCTGTAGGTCAAGCAGAGCATAAGCAGCGCGGATGAGTCGGCTTACACCGGATTCCTGCAGCCCAATTTCAGCGAGAAATTCCTGTCGTTCTTCCCATGTGTCAAGCTCTGCGATGTCGCTTTCAGTCTGTGCGGCAACGATAAGGATTTGTGCGTCTTCGTCTTTGACAGCGTCACGGACGGCGTCAACGTATTTGTTGCCGTTAACAGCAGAAGCGTCGTCGACATTGCAGACATACAAGACGGGTTTATTAGTCAGCAGGAATAGTTCTTTTGCGTATTTCTGCTCATCAACGGTTTCAAATTTGACAGAGCGAGCCGGTTTACCCTGGTCGAGAGCCTCTTTGAATTGTCGGAGCACTTCGTATTGCATTTTTGCGATTTTGTCACCGCCGGTCTGTGCCTGTTTTTGAGTTCTTGCAATTCGGCTTTCAATAGTCTCAAGGTCTTTGAGCTGGAGTTCGTAGTCAATAATTTCCTTATCACGAACAGGGTCCACAGAGCCGTCTACGTGTGTGATGTTGTCGTCGTCAAAGCAACGTAAGACGTGAAGGATAGCGTCAGTCTCACGGATGTTTGCGAGGAATTTGTTCCCGAGTCCTTCACCCTTGCTTGCACCCTTAACGAGACCTGCGATGTCCACTATTTCTACAGTAGCAGGGACGACGCTACGAGGGTTACACATTTCAACGAGTTTGTTGAGTCTCTCGTCCGGGACAGTGATAACGCCCACATTGGGCTCGATGGTGCAGAAAGGGAAATTAGCAGACTGTGCCTTAGCGTTTGAAAGACAGTTGAAGAGGGTGGATTTTCCAACGTTAGGTAATCCAACTATGCCGCATTGTAGTGCCATGTTTTGTCTATTATTCTTATATCTTAATACTTTACAATTATTTTACCATTTAAAACCAAGCTCGGTGAAAAGGTCACGGTCTTGGTCGATGTTGTTGCCAACGGTTGTGAGCATATCCCCGACGAGAGCTCCACTCATACCACCATGAAGGATTCTGCGCGTAGCTTTGTCGCTCAGCCGTAGTCTTCCGCCGGCAAAGCGGAGAGTGCATTTAGGAGCGATGAGCTTGAATAGCGCCACGGTCATTATGATATCTTCCTCAGAGATTAGTGGCTGATTTTCAAGAGCTGTTCCTTTAACAGGATTAAGGATGTTTATAGGGATAGAGCATGCTCCGGCTTCTCTTGCTTCTTCTGCGAGCTGCAGCCTCTGCTCGAGAGTCTCCCCCATTCCGATAATGCCTCCGCAGCACACTTCCATGCCAATTTCGCGAGCAGCCCGGATAGTTCGGAGCTTGTCTTCGTGGCTGTGTGTAGTGCAAAGATGTGGGAAAAATGAGGCGGAAGTCTCGAGGTTGCAGTGGTAACGGTTAACCCCCGCGTCTTTAAGCTGCTGTAATTCATCTTTTGTTAGCAGTCCCATTGAAGCGCAGAGAGATATTGGGGAAATCTTTGCGGCATCGCGGAAAATGTCGCAGAAACGCTTGATGTCTGCGGGAGCGACTTTTCTGCCACTGGTGACGAGGGAGAAACGGTGAACTCCTTTATTGGTGTTTAGCTCCACAGCGCGCATGACTTCGTCGTGAGGGATTATGTCGTATTCATTGCAGCCGGTGTTGTGGAAACGAGATTGAGCGCACCATTTGCAGTCTTCAGAGCAACGTCCTGAGCGAGCGTTAACGATAGAGCAGGTGTCCATAGAGTCTCCGTTCCATTTTTTTCGAATTTCGTCGGCTATGTCACAAATATCATTGATGTCAAAGCTCTTGCTGATTTCGATAGCGTCTGATATGGAGCAAGGCTTCCCTTCGAGGGCGTCAATTCTGATTTTTTCAAGCAAGTTCATTGTCTATTGGATTTTAGACTGCAAAATTACCCAAAAAAAATGAAAGAATAGGCATAAAGGGGGAAAAAGTTGAAATTGTCTACTTTTTAGGTCTGGTACGGTCTACTTTTTAGGTCTGGTACACATCAAAAACAAAAATTGGGGATTTTGCAGAAAAGCATAAACTTTG